>CAIODE010000389.1 GCA_903856875.1 uncultured Burkholderiales bacterium | reverse complement strand
GAATTCAGGCACTGGCCATTGCATGCGAAGAGGAGAACTTGTTTGAACACGATGAGGTATTGCTCACAGCAGGTGGCTCGGCCATTTTTGATCTGGTCGCAGACAATTTAAAGCCTCACCTCCAACGACCCGCCAGGGGCATCTTGCGCTCAGGCTGCTACCTCACACATGACCATTTGCAATACAGAAAAATGTTGCAATGCGTAGGAGAGAGACTTCAACTTCGCGAAACACTCAAGCCTGCACTCGAAGTGATCAGCAGCATTCAATCTTGCCCAGAACCTGGGCTGGCACTCCTGACCATGGGTAAACGCGATGTCTCATACGACTTAGATTTGCCCATTCCAATTTGGCGAGCCAACATGGGCGACTCAGCCGTTCAGGCTGTTCCTTCGCACTGGCACATTGAAGCGCTCAATGACCAACATGCCTATTTAAGATACGACGCCAATGCACCGCTCTCTGAACAACCCCAATTAGGCCAAATGGTGGGCAGTGGCATTTCACACCCTTGCACCACCTTTGACAAATGGCGATGGATGCCTGTTGTGAACGATCAGTATGGCGTTCAAAGTGCCATTTCTGTGAATTTCTAAATCAAACCATGAACTCAGTCGCTTCCTCTCTGCTCAAACGCTTGAAAAACAAAGCAGCTGTTTTGCCACGCGCACAACAGCAAGTGATCGCCGTTATTTTGAAAGATCCTGAAAAGGCCCTGTCCCTGAGTGTCGACGCCATTGCTCTGCAGGCGCAAGTCTCCATGCCGACCATCATGCGAACGGCTCGACAATTTGGTTTTGAAGGCGTGCGTGAGTTCAAGTTGGCCTTGGCTCAGGACTTGGGACGCACTTCATTGGTCCATCGATCAGTAAGTCTTGAAGACACCAGCCAAGAAATGATTCAAAAGATTTTAGGCGGTGCGGCAGCTTCCATTACAGCGCTACAACATCAACTCAACCCTAGAACTTTGGTTGAAGCCGCACAACTGATCGCAAATGCAACGCGGGTAGATTGCTACTCAGTGGGTACAACTTCTGCATTCATGGCGGATGACTTGCAGGGTAGGCTTTTCAGACTTGGTAAATCTGCTTACGCCTTTCACGATGCCCATAAGCAATTGATTTCTGCTGCCTCGCTCGGTACACAAGGGGTGGCAGTGGCAATTTCTCACGTCGGTCGAATGCCCTTCTTGCTCGAGTCCGCCACGTTTGCCAAATCCCAGGGTGCCATGGTCATTGCCATCACGCAACCACACACACCCTTGGCAGAAATTGCTGATGTTGTGATTGATGTCATGGTACCGCCCGATGCCGTCATGCGGGTGGGAACTGAGGCTTACATTGCACATCTCTTGATCATCGAGCTTTTGATGATTTTGGTTTTGAAAGAACTCGGCCCAGACAGCGTGAACCTTCAAATGCAGTACCGAGAGGTATTGCGACAGCACGGGCAAGATGTCGACCAACACACATGGCCACACTGGACATGGCCCAATTCTCAAAAGGAATCGCCGGTATGAATGGCCAAGTTCAAATAGGCACAAGCCAGAAGAAGCTTCTTAAAAATGTCGTCATGATGGATGGCACGGGTGCGTTGCCAAAAGCATGCGATGTTTTGGTCGAAGGCGATCGAATTGCAAAAATTGAATCTCAACTAGAAATAGCCTCGTATCCAAATTGTGAGGTTCTAGACTGTCAGGGCCTGACCCTGACACCTGGTTTCATTGATGTGCACACGCATGATGATGCGCAAGTTTTACTAAATCCAAGCATGCTGGCCAAGGTTTCACAGGGCGTCACCACAGTCATTACGGGAAACTGTGGTTTGTCTTTGGTGCCTTTGATCACGAATCACCCTCAATCTCCTTTAGATTTACTCCACACCAAAGAATTTAAATACGGCCGTCTCTCTGAATATGCCAAGGCCATTGAATCTGCGAAGCCGTCTGTGAATGTAGGCGTCCTCATTGGACATACAACATTGCGCGCAGTCTGCATGTCTGATTTTGAAAAAGCTGCTTCTCAAGATGAAGTTGCTGCGATGACTCAGCATTTGGACCTCGCTCTTCAAGAGGGCGCATTGGGCCTTTCCTCTGGCTTGTTTTACCAACTAGCCGCGGCGGCCAACGAAGAAGAAATGAAAGCCCTCAGCCGCGTTGTAGGCCAGCACGGTGGTGTGTATGTCACGCACATGCGCTCAGAAATGGACAGCATCATTGAGGCCATGCACGAAGCCGCAGACACAGCTCAAGCAGGCAGGGTCCCTTGGATACTTTCTCACCACAAATGTGCTGGCCCTAAAAATTGGGGCCGAACCATTGAAACACTGGCCTTGTTAGATCGCATCAGTCAGCAGCAGGAAGTTGGCTTGGATGCCTATCCTTACAACGCAGGGTCTACTTTGTTGCGTGTGGATCTGGTGGATGGCGTCATTCCAATTTTGATCACACGCAGCGAGTCTCACCCCGAAATGGCAGGAAGGTATTTAAAAGACATTGCCAAGCAATGGCACTTAAGTGAGCAAGATGCGTGTCTCAAACTCATGCCAGGGGGCGCTTGTTATTTTCAAATGCATGAAGAAGATGTCAGGCGCGTCTTGCAGCACCCCCTTACCATGATTGGCTCTGACGGACTTCCCCATGACGAACGTCCTCACCCAAGGTTATGGGGTGCCTTTGCCAAGGTCTTGGCTCACTATTGCCGAGATGAAAAGTTGTTCAGCTTGCCCCAAGCCATCCACAAGATGACAGGCTTATCTGCGAAGCGTTTTGGCATCAAAGACCGTGGCGTCATCCAAGTGGGTGCTTATGCAGATCTTGTTTTGCTTGACCCGCACAAGGTACAAGACAAAGCGACCTATGACCACCCACATCAAATGTGTGAAGGCATTCACAAAGTATTGCTCAACGGTCAGTGGTCCTTTGACAATGGCAAAGTGACGGGTCACGGCTCAGGCAAGTTTCTAAAACGCAACGGCGCCTGATGAACACATCACCCCCGCGGATGATGCTTGGCATGTAAATTTTTCAATCTTTCACGGGCCACATGCGTGTAAATGGTGGTGGTCGAGATATCGGCATGCCCTAGCAAGACCTGAACCGATCTCAAATCTGCGCCATGGTTCAGCAGGTGAGTGGCAAAAGCGTGCCTTAAGGTGTGTGGCGATAAAGGCGCTGTAATGCCAGACAACACAGCGTACTTTTTAAT
>CAIODE010000388.1 GCA_903856875.1 uncultured Burkholderiales bacterium | reverse complement strand
TCACCAACGGCGGTGCGTATGCAGAATTTGTCACTGTGCCCGAAGGACAGGCGCTGCCTATTCCCAAAGGTTTCTCCATGCTGCAGGCTGCAGCGCTGCCTGAAAACTTTTTCACCGTTTGGACCAATGTTTTTCAGCGCGGCAAGTTGAAGTCGGGTGAAAGTATTTTGGTTCACGGCGGGTCTTCTGGCATTGGTTTAACTGCCATTCAACTGGCCCATGCTTTTGGCGCCACCGTGTTTTGCACCGTTGGCAATTCCGACAAGGTGGCCGCCTGTTTGAAAATGGGCGCGCATACCGCCATCGATTACAAGACTCAAGACTTTGTCGAAGAGGTCCTCAAACTCACCGATCAAAAAGGCGTGAATGCCATTTTGGACATGGTGGGTGGTAGCTACATGCAGCGCAATTTGCGCGCGTTGGCCATTGAAGGCCGCTTGCTGCAAATTGCTTTTTTACAGCCCTCCAAGGTCGAGGTCGACTGGGTCTCGCTCATGGCCAAGCGCCTCACGTTCACAGGCTCCACTTTGCGTCCCCGCAGTGTGCAAGACAAAGCACAAATTGCCAATGAGTTGCATGCGCAAGTTTGGCCCTTGCTCGAAGCTGGCAGCGTCGCGCCCGTCATTCACCAAGTCTTCGAATTGAAAGATGCGGCAAAGGCCCATGCACTGATGGAGTCCTCGCAGCACATCGGCAAAATCATGCTCACGGTTGCTGGAGAATAATTTCATGAGTGCCCATTTGTCCGTCGGTGTCATTGGCTTAGGCGCCATGGGCATGGGCATGGCGCAGTCATTGCGTCGCGCTGGCCATGTTGTGAATGTTTTTGATGTTCGCGCAGAAGTGGCGCAAAAATTTGCCACAGAGGGCGGGATCGCATGCGCTTCTTTAGAAGCCATCGCTGCAGCTTCTGATATTTTGGTGTCCGTGGTGGTCAATGCCGCACAAACAGAATCTGTGTTGTTCGGCGATGGCACGCCAACATCTGGCTGTGCCAACCACCTCAAAGCTGGCAGCGTGTTTGTCATGTGTTCTACCGTCGAGCCTGCTTTCTCCGTGGGTCTTGAGAAAAAGTTGAACGACAAAGGCCTGCTGTACATCGATGCCCCAATTTCTGGTGGTGCCGCCAAAGCAGCCTCAGGCCAAATGACCATGATGACAGCCGGCACACCTGCGGCCTACGCCAAAGCAGAGGCCTTCCTCAACGCCATGGCCGCCAAGGTTTACAAATTAGGCGACAGTGCGGGCGCTGGCAGCAAAGTCAAAATCATCAATCAATTGCTGGCAGGCGTTCACATTGCAGCGGCCGCAGAAGCCATGGCCTTGGGCTTGCGCGAAGGCGTTGACCCCGAAGCGCTTTACGAAGTCATCACACACAGCGCGGGCAACAGCTGGATGTTTGAAAATCGCATGGCGCATGTGCTGGCTGCCGACTACACACCTTTGTCTGCTGTCGATATCTTTGTCAAAGACTTAGGTCTGGTGTTGGACATGGCACGCGCTAGCAAGTTTCCACTGCCACTTTCTAGCACCGCGCATCAAATGTTCATGCAAGCCAGCACGGCTGGCTTTGCCAAAGAAGATGACAGCGCTGTGATCAAAATTTTCCCTGGCATTGAATTGCCCAAAGCCAAATAAAAAGCTCGCGTACTTCCAGAATTTGCAGCTTGAATTGAGCCAAACAATCAAAAGCGAGACAACATGAAATTGGGTTGCATTGCAGACGACTTCACGGGGGCAACAGATCTGGCCAACAATCTGGTTCGCTCAGGAATGCGCGTGATGCAAACTTTTGGTGTGCCTCAAGCAGCACTTTCATCAGATGTCGATGCGGTGGTGGTGGCTTTGAAATCTCGCACCGTACCCGCCAAGGAAGCCATTGCACAATCTCTCAAAGCCCTTCAATGGCTTCAAGCGCAAGGTGCAGATCAAATTTATTTCAAGTACTGCTCTACGTTCGACAGCACACCCGCTGGCAACATCGGACCCGTGACGGAAGCCTTGATGGATGCGCTTGATTGCAAATTCACCATTGCCACACCGGCCTTCCCAGACAACGGCAGAACGGTGTTCAAAGGCTATTTGTTTGCAGGTGCTGTTCTTTTGAACGAAAGCGGCATGCAAAACCATCCACTCACACCCATGACAGACGCCAACTTGGTCCGCGTCCTGCAAGCTCAAAGCAAAGGCAAAGTGGGCTTGATCGATCACACTGTCATGGCCAAAGGCAGTGCCGCCATCAGCGAGCAAATCAAACAGCTTCAAGCCGATGGCGTCCGTATTGCCATTGTCGATGCCACCAGCAATGAAGATTTGAAAACCCTCGGTCCAGCCTTGAAAAATATGCCCCTGGTCACTGCAGGTTCTGGCGTGGCCATTGGCTTGCCTGCCAATTGGAATTTACATGCATCGGCCAGTGCTGCGATGCTGCCCAAGGCATCAGGCTATCAGGCCATTGTTTCAGGCAGCTGTTCCATTGCGACGCAAGGCCAAGTGGCGCACTACCAAAGTTTAGGACTTCCCAGTTGGCAGTTCAGCCCCTTAAGCTGGTCCACCCAAGATATGCCTGTACAAATCAAAACCCAAGTGGCGCAAGCTCTGGCTTGGGCTCAGCCCCTGCTTGCCAAGGGGCCAGTTCTCATTTATGCCACCACCGATGCCGCCTCACTGCAGCAAGTACAGGCCAAGTTTGGGCGCGAGCAAGCAGGCGAATGGATGGAGTCTGCACTGGCACAAGTTAGCGAGGGTCTGTTGCAAATGGGTGTGAAACAATGGGTGATTGCTGGCGGCGAAACTTCGGGCGCATGCGTTCAAGCTTTGAATATTTCACAAATGCAAATTGGACCGCAAATTGATCCGGGAGTTCCGTGGTGTTATGCACCTCAGCATGCGGCTGGGCACCTCACCTTAAAGTCTGGCAATTTTGGGACGCCTGATTTCTTTACCAAAGCCTTAAAGCTTTTGTCGGAGACCTGCACATGAACCATCGACAAAGTCACACCATGCATCTGCCCGAAGCCCAAGCCCGCGAAGAAATTTGCCGTGTCGGCCAAAGCTTATTTGATCGTGGCTATGTACATGCCACAGCGGGCAATATCAGCGTGCGACTGGAACATGGCTTCTTGATCACACCCACAGATGCCTGTCTGGGCTTTTTAGACCCAGCAGATCTGGCCTTGCTAGATGGGCAAGGTCAGCAGTTGAGTGGCCAACGCGCCAGCAAAACGATGGCGCTGCATCGCAAAATTTATGAAGCCAGCGACCATGCGCTTGGCAGCTGGCCCGCACAATGCGTGATTCACACACACAGCACCCATTGTGTGTCTTTGAGTTTGAACTCAAAGGGCCCCGAGCTTGTGCCTCCCATCACGCCCTACTTTGTCATGAAAGTAGGCCATGTGCCTTTGATCCCTTATTTTCGCCCCGGCGATCCTATGGCGGCCGACGCGGTGGCAGACGCCATTCTTCACTATGCCGCATTAGACACGCCGATTCGAGCCGTGATGTTTTCCAGACTCGGGCCCAATGTTTGGCATCAAGATTTAAGCAGCGCGATGGCGGCCCTTGAAGAATTGGAAGAGACTGCCAAGCTTGTTCAAATGGCAGGACTTCAAACCATTGAGAATTTGTCGGATGCCCACATCGAAGAACTGCGTCAGAATTTTGATGCGGCTTGGTAGTTTTTTGTCCCACTTCACATTGTCTTTTTTTTCACAGCACCATCCCTCGCTACTTGAAAGCTGAACATGCCTCAATTCGCCGCCAACCTTTCCATGATGTACCCCGACATGGATTTCTTAGACCGCTTTGAAGCCGCGGCCAAAGACGGCTTCAAGGCTGTTGAGTATTTATTTCCTTACGCTTATGCCGCAGAAGAATTGGCCGCCCGACTCAAAGGCAATGGCCTTCAGCAAGTGTTATTCAACATGCCGCCAGGTGGCATTGACGATGCAAGCACTTTAAGCGCTTGGGAAAAGGGCGATCGCGGCACAGCCTGTTCACCCGGCCGTGAAGCCGAATACAAAGCAGGCGTGAAGCGCGCCATGCGCTATGCAGAAATTTTGGGCTGCCCCCGCATTCACTCGATGGCGGGTGTCTTGCCTGCTGGTGTTTCACGCGATCAAGCGCAAGTCACCTTGGTGAGCAACTTAAAGTGGGCTTGCCAAGAAGTGCGCGCACAAGGCTTGGATGTCTTGCTTGAGCCCATTAACTTGCGCGGCATTCCCGGATTTTTTGTCAACCGCCAAGATCATGCGCATGAAATATTGGCCCAAGTCGACGAGCCCAATTTGAAAGTGCAAATGGATTTGTTTCACTGCCAAATTGTCGAAGGCGATGTCACCACCAAATTAGAGCGCTACTTTCCCACGGGCAAAGTGGGCCACCTGCAAATTGCCGATGTGCCCTTGCGTCATGAACCCGGAACCGGTGAATTGAATTGGCCTTATTTATTTGACTTGATCGATCGCCTGTCTGCACAATGGAGCTGGCAAGGTTGGATCGGTTGTGAATATGTCCCTGCAGACACCAGCTCTGGCGGCACTTCTCGCGGCTTGTCTTGGCTGAAATCAAACTGAATTTTTGGAGAACATCATGAACGCACCCATTCACAAAGAACTTCCTGCACACCTATTGAACGCTCAGACTGCTTTGCGAGATGTCACGCAATCGTGGGACTCAAGTATTTTGAAAGAGCTTACAAGCTACATTGAAATTCCAGCCAAGTCACCGTCCTTTGACAGCAACTGGGAGGCGAATGGCTATCTGGACACGGTGCTGCGCCAAACGGCTGAGTGGATTGAAGCGCAAAAAGTGGCAGGCCTCAGCTTGGAAATTTTGCGCTTGCCTGGCCGTACACCCGTTTTGTTTTTTGACATTCCCGCCACGCGTGCTGCGTCTGAAGGCTCCGGTCAAACGGTATTGATGTATGGCCATTTGGACAAACAACCCGAGTTCAGTGGCTGGCGAAATGACTTAGGCCCTTGGACGCCCAAATACGAAAACGGCAAGCTCTATGGCCGCGGCGGTGCAGATGACGGCTATGCCGCTTACGCCAGCATAGCTGCTGTTCAGGCTTTGAAAAATCAAAATACAGCGCACCCCCGCATTGTGGGTTTGATTGAAACGTGTGAAGAGTCAGGCTCTTACGATTTGCTGCCCTACATCGATGCACTGCGTCCTCGCTTGGGCGATGTGGGTTTGGTCATTTGTTTAGACAGTGGCGCTGGCAACTACGATCAGTTGTGGCTCACCACCAGTTTGCGCGGCATGGCCAGCGGCACCTTGAAGGTTGAGATTTTGACGGAAGGCATTCACTCAGGTGATGCATCAGGCTTGGTGCCCTCCAGCTTCCGCATCATGCGCCAGGTGCTCGACCGTTTAGAAGACAGCAAGTCGGGTCGACTTTTGCCTGACAGCTTTCACTGCGAAGTGCCCGCCGATCGCTTGGCGCAAGCCAAAGCCACCGCAGGCATTTTGGGAGAAGAGGTTTACAAACGTTTTCCTTGGGCGCACTACGACTGCGGCGGCTCCACCATGTTTGCATTGCCCACCACCACCGACCCTTTGCAGGCTTTGCTCAATCGCACTTGGACACCCACACTGAGCGTCACCGGCGCAGAGGGCTTTCCGACTTTAGAAAATGCAGGCAATGTGCTGCGGCCTTACACGGCCTTCAAACTCAGCTTGCGCTTGCCACCTTTGGTCGACGCTGCTTCCGCCGTTGCCAAAATGAAAGCCTTGTTAGAAGACAACGCGCCTTACCAAGCGCGTGTGACTTTTGAATCCAACGGCGGCGCTACGGGTTGGAACGCCCCCAGCAGCACCCAGTGGTTTGAGAATGCCTTGCAAAGCGCCAGCCAATCGCACTTTGGCGCATCGGTGGGCTACATTGGTCAGGGTGGCACCATCCCGCTCATGAACATGTTGAGCCAAGGTTTTCCAACAGCTCAAATGATGGTCTGCGGCGTATTGGGCCCCAAGAGCAATGCGCACGGCCCCAATGAATTTTTGCATGTGCCCTATGCCAAAAAACTCACCGCCTCGGTGGCAGAGGTCATGGCATCGATGCCCTGAAGGCTTCTATCAAGCGGCTGTTGTCTGGTTCTTGCGCATCCAGACCAGCCACATCAAGGCCAGCGCTGTGAGTGTCACAGGCACCACAGAGCCATAGTTCAACCAAGTCCAGCCTTGCGTGGTCACCAACGCGCCCGAGGCAAACGAGGTGAAGGCCATGGTGGCAAAGACACAGAAATTGATGGCCGCTTGGCCGCGATCTTTTTCTTCAGGCCGCCAAGCCGTCATGGCCAAGGTGGTGCTGCCTGTGAACACAAAGTTCCAACCGACACCCAGCACAAACAAGGCCAACACAAATTGATGCAGCTCTGTACCCGAGAGCGCTAAGGCGATGCAGACAAAGTTCAAAAGCACGCCCACCGACATGACTTGTAAGACGCCAAATTTCTTGATCAAGTGGCCTGTGAAAAAGCCAGGTGCAAACATGCCAATGACGTGCCACTCTAAAACCAATGCGATATCGCTGAACGGATAGCCACACACCTGCATGGCCAGCGGTGTTGCGGCCATTAATAAATTCATGACGCCATAACTGAGCGCTGCTGCGGCTGCAGCCACAATGAACACCGGCTGTTTCATGATCTCGCTCAAGGGGCGGCCTTCGGAGCTGCCTTTGACTTTCTCGACCACGGGCGGGAACTTGACAAAGTGCATCAGCACCATGCCCAAAACCGCCACGGCGGTGAGCGCCAAATAGGCGCCCATGTAAGGCGTTTCAAACCACCCCTTGCTGTGAGAGGCCAAATTGGGGCCCACGATGGCACCAATCAAGCCCCCCGCCATGACCCATGAAACCGCTTTTTCTCGAAAGGACGCTTCAGCCAATTCAGCGGCAGCAAATCTGTAGAGCTGGCCGTTGGCACTGTAATAACCAGCCACGAAGGTTGCAAACACCAACAATGCGAAGTGATGGGTGTAAGCGGCATAGGCGCACAAGATGGCCGACAACAAACCGACCAACAAACCCAACTGAAATGAAACTCTGCGGCCCCACTTCGCTTGTGATTTGGCCACCAAGCCTGTCGACAATGCGCCGCCCACCACATAACCCATCACCGGCAAGGTGGCCATCCAGCCAACAGGCGCAAGGCTTAAGCCGACTAGGCCATTGATCGCAATGAAAGTAACGTTGTTGGTGAGAAAAAGCCCTTGGCACAAGGCCAGCAAGAGAAGATTGGGGTTCATACACTGCAGTGTATCTAATCCCAACAACTCAGAGCAGACAAAACGGCGACAGGGGCCGTTTCAGCGCGCAACACCCTGCTCCCCAAGCTCACAGGCAAGAACCCTGCTGCGAGGGCTTGCGCTTCTTCTGCAGGGCTTAAACCACCTTCAGGCCCACTGAGCAAAATGACCTCGCTCATTTTGGCCCGTCCCTCGTCTTTGGAGGTTTTGAGCATCTGCATCATTTCTTGCAGCGATCGGGTGCCAGGCGATAAAGACAAAATCCAACGCGCGGCTTGCAATGGTGCAACAGATAACTGCGAAATGGCTTGCAAAAGATTAACCGGCGGCCCCACTTGCAAAACTCGGTTGCGGCCACATTGCTCACTTGAAGCCACCGCAATGGCTTGCCAATGCGCCAATTTTTTATCTGCGCGCTCACCCTTGAGTTTCAATACACTGCGCTCGGCCGTGATGGGCAGCAGTGTGCTGGCACCTAATTCGGTGGCTTTTTCAAGCAGCCAATCCATGCGCTCGTTGGCTGTGATGCCAGACCATAAATGGACGCGAATGTTTAACTCGCGCTCAATTTTGTTTGGCTCACCCACTTGCACCGACACATCACTGCGCCCCATGTGCGTGATAACGGCCTTGAACTCACCGCCTTGGCCATTGAAAAGGGTGATCTCATCATTCGGTTGGAGCCTCAGAACTTGCACATGCCTTGCCGTGCCTGAAGGCAAATTCAGCGCCTCCCCAGGCGTGAGTGCCGCTGGACAATGAAAGCGTGGCAGGTTTGACATCACTGATTGACTTTCAACATTTACAAACGACCAAACGCAAAACCCGTCACGCCGTCCTTGCCTTCTACTTCTTCGATCAGGCGAAGCAGCGGTCTGAATTCAATGTACCTGGCGGCTGTTGAGCGAATGTAGGCAATGAAACGGGGCGCATCGGCCAAGTATTTTTCTTTGCCATCGCGCAAGGTCAATCGCGCAAAAATGCCAGCCACTTTCAGATGGCGCTGCAAGCCCATCCACTCCACTGCGCGGTAAAAAACACCAAAATCTTGGTGCCAGTCTTCAAAGTCAAGGAGGCCTGCCTTGCGCGCTTTTTCCCAATAACGGATGGTGACATCGAGCACAAAATCTTCTTCCCAAGTGAGAAAAGCATCGCGCATCAAACTGGCCACGTCATAGGTGACAGGGCCATACACGGCATCTTGAAAATCCAACACGCCCAAGTTTGCATCACTGCCTGTGGGCATCATCAAATTGCGCGGCATGAAATCGCGATGGACAAACACCGACGGACTGGCCAGATTGCGCGCCACCAACATTTTGAAGGTGCTGTCTAGCGTGTTTCTCATCTTGCCTTGAACATCGAGTTGACGATGCTGCGCAAGGTACCAGTCTGGAAACAAGCTCAATTCTCGGTTTAGCAAAGCTTCATCGTAGGGGGGTAGGACACCTGCTTGAGAAGACAATTGCCAAGCAATCAAGGCATCGACCGCCTGCATATAAAGTGCATGGTTGGCTTGCGGGTTTTTGGCGTCAATGGCGGACATCATGGTCTGGTCGCCCAAGTCTGTGAGCAGCATAAAGCCTTGCGCTTCGTGCCATGACAAAACCTCGGGGGCTTTGAGACCTGCCAACTGCATGAGCTTGGCAACCTTCACAAAGGGCTCGCAGTTTTCTTTGTCGGGCGGTGCGTC
>CAIODE010000387.1 GCA_903856875.1 uncultured Burkholderiales bacterium | reverse complement strand
TCATATTAAGTTTGAGGGCTTCTTGAAACTTTCTGGCGATGTCGAACTGGATTACGCGCTCATTCGAAAAATGTACGAGTGAGTAGAAGGTTTTCACAAAGACAAGGTGGCCCCCATTCGGCCATTGCCTGCTAGAGAAAACAGCCAATAGACAACCAACAGCGTATTTAGAAAGACACAGCATGCAAGTTAGCCAAGCCCATAGCGTTCGGCAATACCTCATTCAGCTTCAAGCGCAAATCACCAGAGCATTGCATGACTTGGATGGCACGCCTTTTGTGGTCGATGCCTGGAAAAAGCCAGAAGGCGAGATGCTGCAAGGCGATGGCATCACCCAAATTTTGGAAGGTGGCCCCGTGTTTGAAAGAGCCGGCTGCGGCTTCTCGCATGTGACCGGCCCGCAGCTGCCGCCTTCAGCGACGCAGCACCGCCCAGAATTGGCGGGAGCGCCTTTTGAAGCCATGGGCTTGTCTTTGGTCTTTCATCCTCTCAACCCCTATGTGCCCACCGTTCACATGAATGTTCGAATGATTGTGGCAAAGCCCGAGGGTAAAGCGCCTGTAGCGTGGTTTGGCGGTGGCATGGACCTGACCCCGTACTACGGCTTCGAAGAAGATGCCGTGCACTTCCATCAAACTTGCAAAGACGCTGTTCAGCCTTATGGTGCAGACCTTCATCCACGATTTAAAAAATGGTGTGATGAGTATTTCTTTTTAAAGCACCGCAACGAAGCACGCGGCGTTGGCGGTATTTTTTACGATGACTTTGCAGAACTGGGTTTTGAAAAAGGATTCGCCATGATGCAAGACGTGGGCAATGGGCTTTTGAAAGCCTACATGCCCCTCGTGATGCGCAGGAAAGACACGCCTTATGGCGAGCGAGAGAGAGATTTCCAACTCTATCGACGTGGTCGCTATGTCGAATTCAATTTGGTCTGGGACCGAGGCACTCATTTCGGTTTGCAATCGGGCGGCCGCACTGAATCGATTTTGTTGTCTATGCCTTCGCTGGTGACTTGGTCCTACAACAGGGTCGATGCGCCTGATTCAGCTGAGGCGCAGTTGGCCAGCCAATTTTTGATTCCAAGGGATTGGCTTTGATACTTCAACGCATTGGCATTTTGGGTGGCGCATTTGATCCGCCGCACAAAGCCCATGTGGCCATGGCCGAAGCTGCCATCGCTCAATTTCATTTGGACGAACTGATTGTGATACCTACTGGGAATGCTTGGCACAAACCCAGAGATTTAAGCAGCGGTGAACACAGGGCTGCCATGGCCCGATTGGCTTTCAGTCATTTAAGGCAGGCTAGGGTGGATGAAATTGAATTGCATCGCGAAGGCCCCAGTTACACCATCGACACCTTGCGAAGCTTGGCTGATCAGTTTCCTGATGCTCAGTTCTTTTTATTGATAGGCGAAGATCAGGGCAAAGCCTTGGCCAATTGGCGTGAAATTGGTGAAATTGCCCAGCGGGCTATAATTTGCGTCGCTGATCGCGAGATGTCTGAATTGTCAGACTCCGCCGCTCCCAGCCATGACATCCCCACTCAGGCCTTGAAATTGCCCAATTTGCCACACAGTGCGACCCAAGTTCGAGCACGGGTGGCCCAAGGGCAAGCCATTGATGCACTGGTCCCGCCGACCGTTGCGCTGTATATTCAAAGCCATCACCTCTACCAGCCTGCACGATGAACGAAACCTCTGCCAAAAAAGACACCCAAAAACTCCAGCGCATCGTTGTCGATGCATTGGAAGATGTGAAAGCACAAGAAATTGTGGTGTTCGATACAGAAGAGATGTCCGCCCTTTTTGAGCGGGTCATCATTGCGTCAGGTACTTCCAACCGTCAAACCAAAGCCTTGGCAGCCAGCGTGCGCGACAAGGTGAAAGAAGCGGGCTATCCCAAACCGCGCATTGAGGGCGAAGACAATGGAGAGTGGATCATTGTCGATTGCGGCAGCGTCGTTGCGCACGTGATGCAGCCTACCATTCGTTCTTATTACAACCTTGAAGAAATTTGGGGCGACAAGCCGGTGCGTCTGAAACTGGGTGCCCCCAAGCCTGTTGAACCTGTGCGCAAGCCAGTTGCCAAGAAGAAGGCCAATGTCAGTGCAGGACGTACGCCTACAAGGCGTGATTCTGTGCCGGTTGGGCCCATGGGCTCGGAAGCGCTCAAACCCACGAGAAAAGTGTCTGCTAAAACAAGTTCCAAACCTGCCGGTAAAACAGCGGGCAAACCAATGGGGAAGCCACCTGCTAAATCAGTGGGCAAGGCACCCGCCAAATCAAGCAGCAAGCCTGCTTCAAAATCTGTTGGCAAACCTGCCAGCAAACCTGCGGCCAAGTCCGGCGTCAAACCTGTAGCCAAAGCTGCAGTCAAGTCTTTCGCCAAGGCCAAACCTAAGGCCTGAGTTTCATGAAGCTGCTTATTGTGGCAGTGGGGCAGCGCGTCCCCGATTGGGCGCAAACTGCTTGGGACGATTACGCCAAACGCTTTCCCCCTGAACTCAAAGTAGAGCTCAAGGCAGTCAAGACCGAGCCTCGCAGTTCTAAAACCTATGAAAACTTGATGGCGGCTGAGAGGCAACGCATTGAGGCGGTCATACCGCGAGGAACTCGCATTGTGGTGTTAGACGAGCGCGGCACTGCTCTGAGAACCACGGCGCTAGCGCAACGTTTAAAAGACTGGCAACTGGGTGGCGATGATGTGGCGCTGATCATTGGGGGGCCAGACGGCCTAGAGCCAGCGTTCAGAGATGCCGCGCATGAGCGAATTCGCTTGTCCGACCTGACACTGCCACATGCCATGGCCAGGGTCTTGCTCATTGAACAGTTGTACCGTGCTTGGTCCATCAATGCCAATCACCCTTACCACCGAGAATAAACTTGCAATGAAAGATTTTGTTTACCTGGCCTCGCAAAGTCCGAGGCGCAAGCAATTGCTCGAACAGATAGGCGTTCGCTATGAGTTGTTGTTGGCCACTACAGACGAAGATGCTGAATCGCTGGAACGCGTGATACCAGGTGAAGTGCCTTTGACCTACGTGAAGCGTGTGACGCAATTGAAACTTGAAGCGGCCGTCAAACGCATGCAGGCGCGTCACTTAAAAGCTGCGCCCGTGCTGTGTGCAGACACCACTGTCGCCTTGGGCAGAGTCATTCTAGGCAAACCCAAAAATGAACAAGATGCAGTGCGAATTTTAAAAACTTTGTCGGGCCAAACTCACCGAGTTTTAACAGCGGTGGCTGTGGCTTCTGGCCGTCGGCGTTATTTGAGTGTGTCTGTTTCTAAAGTGACTTTTGCGCCCATGAAGTTGTCGCAGATCAAAGCTTATGTGGCAACAGGTGAGCCCTTTGGCAAGGC
>CAIODE010000386.1 GCA_903856875.1 uncultured Burkholderiales bacterium | reverse complement strand
TCTCCGGTCAATACCAGTAAAAAAGAAGGAAAGAGCGTTTTTAGCACGACCGTGCGCAAATGCGGTGTCTTGGCTGCGACAAATTGCAATTTAGATGCCTGCTGCAGGGATAATACTGAGTCTTGCTTGACACCCCATTTGTGAAAAACATTGTTATTTTAATTTCTGGCGCTGGCTCCAACATGGCCGCCATCGTGGAGGCTGCGCGAGCGCAAGATTGGTCCAAGCATCTGGGTGTGCAAGTTGCTGCCGTGATCAGCAATCAGCCCCAAGCGGTCGGATTGGCTTGGTTGCAAGAGCACGCAGTGTTTTCAAAGATCAAGACGGAAGTGTTAGACCACACAGAGTTTGAATCGAGGGCGGCATTTGATCAATCTCTGATGGCGCGAATTGATGTACATGCCCCCGATTTGCTTGTGCTGGCGGGCTTCATGCGAATTTTGACACCTGCTTTTGTGGCTCACTATCACGGCCGTTTGATCAACATTCACCCTTCACTGCTGCCTGCATTTGCTGGCTTGAACACGCACCAACGCGCCATTGATGCGGGCTCTAAGTTTGCGGGGGCCACAGTGCACCAAGTTTCAGTTGAGGTTGACCAAGGACAAATTTTGGCCCAAGCCGTGGTGCCTGTTCTGGAGGGTGACACGGCTGAAACACTGGCCGCCAGAGTGCTCACGCAAGAGCACCTCATTTTTCCTGAAGCTGTGGCAGCGTTTTTCAAGTCTCAGGCAGTGTCTCACCCAACCAAGTAAACCGAGGTTGAACGACGCCATGGATGTCCACCGTTTCATTGAACATGGCGGCCGGCCTAACCCACAAGCCTTGCTCCCCATAAAGCGCTTTGTACAAAGTCAGAGGCTCAAGAGATTCGCTATGCCGCACAGTGCCAAGTACCTGATACAGTAAATTTTTGTAGTGGCGGTAGTAGCCTGGCCGGGTGATGATCAATGGCGGTAAAGTTTCTTCTTGCATGAAATCGCTCTTGTGTGTTGTGCGGTGGGACAATAGAGCTTATGCATCCAAAAGCCCTGTTAGACGCCTGCGCCGAATTGGTCAGGCTGACCCTCCAATTTAACCATCCCGCTGATGCGGTGGTTTCTCGTTTTTTTCGTGACAACCGGAATTTGGGTCCGCGAGAGCGTGCCACGCTGTCTGAAACGGTTTTCCAAGTCTTGCGTCAAAAACTGTTGTTTGAGCAAATGGCTCGATCTGGCAGCGGCGCCAAAGAAAAACGCTTGGCTATTTTGGGTTTTGCGGGCCCCAGAGATTTCGTCAAAAGTGCAGTGAACGACACGGAAAAAAAATGGCTCGACATGTGCGACAGCATTCAGCCTTCAGACTTGATGTCTCAGCACATTCACAATTTGCCCGACTGGCTGGCGCGCCCACTCAAAGAGCAACTGGGCGAAGAGTTTGGGGCCTTGGCCGAGAGCTTGCAGCAATCTGGCAGCTTGGATTTGAGAGTCAACGACCTGAACGAAAAACGCGCTGATGTTCAAAAGGAATTAACAGCTTCAGGCATTGTTTGCGAGCCCACACCTTATTCGCCGTGGGGTCTGCGATTGCAAGGCAAACCGTCATTGGCCAAGGTCAAAGCCTTTGAGCGCGGCGCGGTTGAAGTGCAAGATGAAGGATCACAGTTACTGGCCTTGCTGCTTGATGCGCACCGCGGTGAAATGGTGGTGGATTTTTGCGCAGGGGCGGGTGGCAAAACTTTGGCCATTGGCGCAGCCATGCGCAATACTGGCCGCTTGTATGCCATGGACACCTCGGCTCATCGATTGGATGCTTTGAAGCCGCGTTTGGCGCGCAGTCAGTTGTCCAATGTGCATCCTGCTGCCATCGCGCATGAGCGCGACGACCGTGTGAAGCGTTTGGCCGGCAAAATTGATCGGGTTTTAGTGGATGCACCTTGCTCGGGGCTTGGCACCCTTCGGCGCAACCCAGATTTGAAGTGGCGTCAAAAGCCCGAAGGCATTGCCGATGTGGCGGCTACCCAAACAGCCATCTTGGACAGCGCTGCGCGCTTGCTTAAATCGGGGGGTCGCTTGGTTTATGCCACGTGCAGTTTGCTGCCCCAAGAGAATGAAGACATTGCCAATGCCTTTACTGCAGCACATCCAGATTTTGTGGCCTTGCCTGTGTTGGAGGAACTCACTCGCTTGAAAGTCGCCAATGCTGAAAACTTGTGCAATGGCCATTTTTTACGTCTCTGGCCACACCGGCATGGCACCGATGGTTTCTTTGCCGCCATTTGGGTTCGAAAGTGAATTCTAAAGCGCTAACTTTGGTGCGTGCTTGGTGAAATAACTGTCAATTTGAATTCGAAAATCTTAAAATACTTGGATTGCCCTTAGGGGCACCTCTACACAGAAAGCGAAGCATGTTGTTACTCGACTCGGCTGTATTTGACGCGGTCATTGACTGGATGGCCAACGGAATCTTGGGATTTTCGGGCTGGCAAATTTTCTTCGTCATTCTGGGCCTGACGCACATCACCATTGCCAGCGTCACCATCTTCTTGCACCGCCATCAAGCACACAGGGCCTTGGACTTGCACCCCATTGCATCGCATTTCTTCCGCTTTTGGTTGTGGATGACCACCGGTCAAGTGACCAAAGAGTGGGCGTCTATTCACCGCAAGCACCACGCCAAGTGCGAGCAAGCTGAAGACCCGCACAGCCCGCATGTGCACGGTATTAAAACGGTCTTGTTCACCGGCGCAGAGTTGTACCGCAAAGAGTCTAAAAACAAAGAAACCCTCAGCCGTTATGGCCATGGCACACCCGACGACTGGATGGAGCGCAATGTTTACTCGCGCTTTTCCTGGCAAGGCGTGGCATTGATGTTGATCATCGATGTGGCCTTGTTTGGCGCTTTAGGCCTAACCGTGTGGGCCGTTCAAATGGCTTGGATTCCCATCACAGCGGCAGGCATTATCAATGGCGCTGCCCACTACTGGGGTTATCGAAATTTTGAGGCGCACGACGCCAGCACCAACATCTCCCCTTGGGGTATCTTGATCGGTGGCGAAGAGTTGCACAACAACCATCACACCTACCCAACCTCTGCCAAGTTGTCGGTCAAGCCCTACGAATTCGATTTGGGCTGGGCTTATATTTGCATCTTGCAAGCCCTGCGTTTGGCCACTGTGAAAAAGACGCCGCCTGTCTTGGCCTTTGGCGAGGTACGCCCCGTGGCCGATGAGAAAACTTTGGAAGCTTTGATCACCAACCGTTATGCCGTGATGGCGGGATACGCCCGTCAAATGCGCACTGTCTTCCGCGAAGAGGTGGCCAATGCCAAGTTGGATGCCAGCATTTTGAAAGTCGCTTCACGTTGGATTCATCGCGATGGCGACAAAGTGCCAGCAGAAGCTCTGGCGCCCTTGAGTGCCACGCTTGCGGCTTATCCTGTCCTAGACAAAATGTTGGCCATGCGCGAAGAGCTTCGCCAAATTTGGCTGAACACTTCCCACAACCGCGAACAGCTTGCCCTAGAACTCCAAGCCTGGTGCAAACGCGCCGAAGACAGCGGCATTGCCGCCTTGCGCGAGTTCTCCACCCAACTCCGCGCTGCCCGCGCTTAATCGATTGGGGCAGCCAATTTAAATGGGGTCAGAGCAACATTAATTTCCAATCTAAGGGGCTAAGAACTAAGGGGGGCTGACGATTTCTGGTAC
>CAIODE010000385.1 GCA_903856875.1 uncultured Burkholderiales bacterium | reverse complement strand
GTTTCAATTCCCAAATCCTGAGCCCAAGCCCTCAATTCATCAGAGCACCAGTCACTCAGAAGGGGCTCCAACTGAAGGGCATGGGCGTCGTAGCGATTCACAAAATGATGGAAAGCCTCTGAGTGCGTCAGGTTCAGGCCACCACGCCCTGCCAACAAAAACTTTCGACCCACTGAAGGCATGGCATCAAAAAGATGCACAGAATGACCCGCATTCGACAAAACTTGAGCCGCCATCAGGCCTGCGGGACCGCCACCAATGATCGCCACGGACAGGTCCAAGGGCTTAGAAGCGTGAAATGAAGGGGCGTCCATGCTGTGAAAATGATGGGGATCAAGGGGTGAATGAGCAGCTTTGTGCGTTTCTGTCAAAATACAGGAAGTTTACAAAGACGATTTAGCTGATATTTCAATCTCAACAAGGAACAGGCCATGGCCAGCGATTTGATCAAACACACAACCGACGCCACTTTTGACACTGATGTGCTCAAAGCCGACAAGCCAGTCATCGTTGATTTTTGGGCTGAATGGTGTGGCCCTTGCAAGATGATTGCCCCCATTTTGGACGAAGTTGCAACGGGTTACGAAGGCAAACTGCTAATTACAAAAATGAATGTCGATGAAAACCGCGACATTCCCGCCAAATTTGGTATTCGGGGTATTCCAACCCTCATGGTTTTCAAAGATGGTCAATTGGCCGCCACCAAAGTGGGTGCCATGAGCAAATCACAGTTAACTGCTTTCATTGACCAACAGTTGGCTTGATTCCAAAGCACCATACAAAGGCGCTTTGAGGTGCGCCCCCCCAGTTTTAAGTCATTTTGGGGGTTGGCTAGCCCAGTTGCGACACTTCAAAAAATCCTGTCATAATCCGCATCGTTGACACCCAAAAGGGTTTCAACTCAGTTTCAAGATAGAAACTTGCGAAAGCCCATAGCGTCTGCTTGCTCCCTTTGACGCATCTTCCAAGCTTTGGTTTCTAGACGTTTGAAATTTCGGTTTCCTTCCTCCCCCTGATTTTTTTGACATCAACCCATGAGGGTTGCTTTACGCAGGTAAATCCATGCACTTAAATGAACTCAAGGCACTGCATGTGTCTGAAGTCCTCAAGCAAGCCGACGAGCTTGAAATTGAAAACACAGGCCGCATGCGCAAACAAGAGTTGATGTTTGCCATCATTAAAAAACGTGCCCGTGCCGGCGAGCAAGTTTTTGCCGACGGTGTGTTAGAAATCTTGCCCGATGGTTTCGGTTTCTTGCGCAGCCCCGACACCAGTTACACCGCCAGCACCGACGACATTTACATCAGCCCCAGCCAAGTGCGCAGATTCAATTTGCACACCGGCGACATGATTGAAGGCGAAGTCCGAATTCCCAAAGACGGTGAGCGCTACTTTGCCCTCACCAAGCTTGACAAGGTCAATGGCGACTTGCCAGAGAACAACAAGCACAAGGTCATGTTTGAGAACTTGACGCCATTGTTCCCCAACATTCAAATGCATCTTGAGCGCGACATCAAGGCTGACGAGAACATCACCAGCCGAGTGATCGACATCATTGCCCCCATTGGCAAAGGTCAGCGCGCCTTGATTGTGGCGCAGCCCAAGTCTGGCAAAACCGTCATGATGCAGCACATTGCGCACGCCATCACCGCCAACAACCCAGATGTTCACCTGATGGTGTTGCTTGTTGATGAGCGCCCTGAAGAGGTGACAGAAATGCAGCGCACTGTGCGCGGCGAAGTGATTGCATCCACCTTTGACGAACCTGCTGCACGTCACGTGCACGTGGCCGAAATGGTCATTGAACGCGCTAAACGTTTGGTTGAATTGAAAAAAGATGTGGTCATCTTGCTCGACTCCCTCACCCGTTTGGCCCGCGCTTACAACAATGTGGTGCCCAGTTCAGGCAAAGTCTTGACCGGTGGTGTCGATGCCAATGCCTTGCAACGTCCTAAGCGATTCTTTGGTGCTGCTCGCAATGTCGAAGAAGGCGGCAGCCTGACCATCATTGCCACAGCCCTGGTCGATACCGGCAGCCGGATGGACGAGGTTATCTTTGAGGAATTCAAAGGTACAGGCAATTGCGAAATCCATTTGGAACGCCGTTTGTACGAAAAACGCGTGTTCCCGGCCATCAACTTGAACCGCAGCGGTACTCGCCGCGAAGAATTGTTGCTCCAGCCTGAAGTGCTACAAAAAACCCGCATCTTGCGCCAGTTCATGTACAACATGGACGAAATTGAGGCCATGGAAATGGTTCTCAAGAGCATGAAGGCCACGAAGAGCAATGTCGAATTCTTCGACATGATGCGCCGAGGCGGCTAAAAAGTAGGTTTTCCAACCCAAACTTGGCATGCAAGTCATTGATTTCATGCCATAATCTCGTGTTTCGCGAAAAGTACCCCGGATGGTCCGAGGGCGGCTGTCGCATCTGAACCCAAGGAATAGATCATGAAAGAAGGCATTCACCCCAACTACCGAGAAGTTTGCTTCTTGGACTTGTCAAACGGCTTCAAGTTCGTCACACGTTCTTGCGTCAATGCCAAAGAGATGGTGAAAATGGACGACGGCCGCGAGCTGCCTTTGTTCAAACTCGATACATCCAGCGAATCACACCCCTTCTACACAGGCACACAAAAATCTGTGGACAACATGGGTGGTCGCGTTGAGAGGTTCCGCAACCGTTTTGGCAAAACGTCCATTACGAAGTAATCTTCCCATCGCGTCACTTCGTGACCATCGCAGGGCAGTCCGGGAAACCGGCCTGCCCTTGTTTTTTGCCTCAGCCCACACTTGTGAATTTGAACCTGACTCTGCTATTGTCTGAAGTGTGAAGTCCTACCCATCAGATACCTCTGCCAACCCGGCCATCGTGGCGCAAAGTGCCGTCAGGCGTTTGCCACGATGGATTGTGTGGACGCTTTGCTTGGCCTATGTCTTACCTGGCTTTATGGGCCGCACGCCTTGGAAAGCCGATGACATGGAAGCCTTTGGCTTCATGTTCAATTTGGCGCAATCGTTTGGCGCCGACAATGTGTCGTGGTTAAAGCCAACCTTGCTTGGGCAAGCAGACAGCGGTGCGGCCCTTTTGCCTTATTGGCTCGGTGCATGGGCCATTCAATTGGCGCCCAAGGGCCTGCCTCTCGACACTGCTGCTCAATTGCCCTTTATTGCTTTGTTG
>CAIODE010000384.1 GCA_903856875.1 uncultured Burkholderiales bacterium | reverse complement strand
TGTTTGCTTTTGTCGTTCAGCGCCTCATCCAGGCGATCATGGTCATGGTTTCGGTCGCGTTCATCGCGTTTCTCTTGTTTCAGTACGTGGGCGATCCTGTGCTGTTCATGTTGGGTCAAGATGCCACGGCCGATCAAATTATTTTGCTGCGCAAAGATTTGGGGCTAGATCAGCCCTTTGTGGTGCAGTTTTGGCACTTCTTACTCAATGCTGCACAAGGTGAGTTTGGCATCAGTTTGCGCCAAGGCGCCAAGGTCTCGCAGCTCATTGCAGACCGCTTTCCTGCCACCTTGGAGTTGGCCCTCATGGCGGCCGGCTTGGCTTTGCTCATTGGTATTCCGCTGGGGGTCTATGCGGCCCTTAGGCGCGGCACCTTCGGCAGCCAATTGATCATGACCTTGTCCTTGCTGGGCGTTTCGCTGCCCACTTTTCTCATTGGCATTTTGCTCATTCTCTTCTTTGCGGTGTTGCTAGGCTGGTTTCCCAGTTTTGGCCGCGGCGATGTGGTCAAAATTGGTTGGTGGAGCACCGGCTTGCTTACCGCCAAGGGATGGCATCACATTGTTTTGCCAGCGCTCACCCTCACTGTTTTTCAGCTCACCCTCATCATGCGTTTGGTGCGTTCAGAAATGTTGGAAGTGCTGCGCACCGATTACATCAAGTTTGCACGAGCCCGTGGCCTGTCCAACAACGCCATTCACTTTGGTCATGCCCTTAAAAACACATTGGTGCCGGTCATGACCATCACGGGTTTGCAGCTCGGTGGCCTCATTGCGTTTGCCATCATCACTGAAACTGTTTTTCAGTGGCCTGGCATGGGATTGTTGTTTATTCAAGCGGTCACCTTTGCCGACATTCCGGTCATGGCGGCTTATTTGTGTCTCATTGCACTGATTTTTGTGGTGATCAACCTCATTGTGGACTTGCTCTACTTTGCAGTCGATCCCCGTTTGCGTGTGGGCAAAGTAGGAGGTCATTGAATCATGTCAAGTTCATCCGGTACATCCATGCAAAGTGCCTTGGCGCAAGGTCGTGCGTTTGCGCACATCGCCAAGTTTCATCCCGAGCTCACCACTTTCAGGCGCGACCTGCACGCCAACCCTGAGCTGGGCTTTGAAGAAATTTACACCTCAGCGCGCGTCATTGAAGCGCTGAAGGTGTGCGGTGTAGATGCTGTGCATACAGGCATTGGCAAAACGGGTGTGGTGGCTTTGGTTCACGGCAAAGGCCGCAACGCCCAAAACCCAGGCCGCATGATTGGGCTTCGTGCCGACATGGACGCGCTGCCCATGCCGGAGCACAACGACAGTATTTGGAAATCACAAAAAGCGGGCCTGATGCATGCCTGCGGCCACGATGGTCATACTGCCATGCTGATAGGGGCAGCCCGATACTTGGCAGAAACACGCCAATTTGACGGCACCGCTGTGTTGATATTCCAGCCGGGTGAAGAAGGCTATGCAGGTGCCCGCGCCATGATGCAAGATGGTTTGTTCGATCGCTTCCCCTGCGAGCAAATTTATGCGCAACACAACTCTCCCGATATTCCGCTAGGCGTCATTGGTGTCACGCCCGGCCCCATGCAAGCGGCTGCAGACACCATTCGAATTCACATTCTGGGCAAGGGCGGACACGGCGCCAGACCGCATCAATCGGTTGACCCTGTGTTGGTGGCGGCGCACATTATTACGGCGGTGCAAAGTGTGGTGTCGCGCAATTTGTCCGCATTCGATCAAGCCGTGGTCAGCATTTGTGCCATGCAAGCTGGCAACCCTGTTGCCAACAGTGTCACACCCGGTGAAGCCACTTTGGTGGGCACAGTTCGAACCTACAACGAAGTGGTGCAGCAGACCATTGAAGACCGCTTGCGTCACTTGTGCGAGTCCATTGCGCAGGGCTTTGGTGCCACAGCGAAGCTGACCTACACACGCGGTTACCCGGCCACTGTGAACACCGTGCCAGAAGCCAATTTTGCTGCCGATGTGGCCACCACCTTGGTGGGTGCCAACAAGGTTCAGCGCAACATGATGCCCAGCATGGGGGCTGAAGATTTCTCATTCATGTTGCAGGCTGTGAAGGGTGCCTATTTGCGAGTGGGGCAAGGCGCTGTAGATGGACCTGGCCCGCACCCCTTGCACAACAGCCGATACGATTTCAACGATGCTATTTTGCCTTTGGGAGCTGCCTTGCACGCCAGTTTGGTTGAGCATGCGTTGCCCTTTGTTTCAAGTTGATATTTTTTTGCAATTAGCGTCTCCTATTTAGAAAGTTTAAGACGGCATGTCCAATCCCATTTCTCGTTGGTTGAACAGTGATGTTGGTTACAGCTTCAAGCAATCCAAAACCGCCATGGCGGCAGCTTTGATTGCTTTCATCTTTATCTTTTGTGCTGTGTTTGCAAAATGGGTGTCGCCTTACAACCCCTTTGATGCGGCCAGTTTGGAATTGATGGACGCGCGCTTGCCGCCAGCTTGGACCAGCGAGGGCACTGCCAAATATTTATTGGGCACCGACGACCAAGGCCGCGATATTTTGTCGGCGCTCATGTACGGCACGCGCATTTCATTGGTCGTGGGCTTTGCATCCGTCATGGTGTCAATGGCGGTGGGTGTCACCCTCGGCTTGGTGGCAGGTTTCAGAGGCGGTTGGATCGATGCATTCCTCATGCGCTTGTGCGATGTGATGCTTTCTTTTCCCGCCATCTTGGTGGCCTTGCTCATTGCAGGTGTGGGACGCGCGGTGTTTCCTGATGCCGATGATTCATTGGCTTTTGGCGTACTCATTGTTTCTATTTCTTTAACGGGGTGGGTGCAATACGCACGCACCGTGCGTGGCACCACCTTGGTGGAGCGCAACAAGGAGTATGTGCAGGCTGCGCGTGTGACCGGCGTGGCACCGCTTCGCATCATGATTCGCCATGTGTTGCCCAATGTGTTGGGCCCAGTCATGGTGTTGGCCACCATTCAAGTGGCCACGGCCATCATCACAGAAGCTACGCTTTCTTTCTTGGGGGTGGGTGTGCCGCCCACTTCGCCATCGCTTGGAACCCTCATTCGCATTGGCAATGATTTTTTGTTTTCGGGTGAATGGTGGATCACAATTTTTCCAGGCGTCACCTTGGTGCTCATTGCCTTGTCAGTGAACTTGCTGGGCGATTGGCTGCGCGATGCCTTGAACCCTCGTTTGCGTTAAGCCACCCGTCCTCTTACAGGTTGTCATGAGTCTTTTACAAGTTAAAAATTTGGTGGTCGAATTTCCAAGCCGGCACGGCACTTTGCGTGCGCTTGATGAAATTTCATTTGAAATTGCCCCCGGTGAAATTCTGGGCGTGGTGGGTGAGTCGGGTGCGGGCAAGTCTCTCACAGGAGCGTCCATCATTGGCTTGCTAGAGCCGCCAGGTCGTGTGGCCAGTGGCGAAATTGTGTTGCAAGGTCAGCGCATTGACAATTTGAACAACGACCAGATGCGCAGCATTCGTGGGCGCAAAATTGGCGCCATTTTTCAAGACCCGCTCACTTCTTTGAATCCTCTGTATTCGGTGGGCAAGCAGTTGATCGAAACCATTCAAGCGCACTTGCCCTTGTCTGACCAAGAAGCGCGGCAGCGCGCAATTTCTTTGCTACAAGACACAGGCATTCCAGCTGCAGCTGAACGGATTGATCACTTTCCCCATCAATTTTCAGGTGGCATGCGCCAACGTGTGGTCATTGCTTTGGCATTGGCGGCCGAGCCACAACTCATTGTGGCCGATGAGCCCACCACCGCATTGGATGTTTCTATTCAAGCGCAAATTATCAGTTTGCTGAAAAACATTTGCAAAAAACGGGGTGCTGCCGTCATGCTCATCACGCACGACATGGGTGTGATTGCAGAAACATGTGACCGAGTGGCTGTCATGTATGCTGGCCGCATTGTTGAAGTGGGTCCTGTGGATCAAGTCATTCACCATCCTGAGCATCCTTACACAGTTGGTTTGATGGCCTCCATCCCAGACATGGACGTAGACCGTGAGCGCCTGAATCAAATTGATGGCGCCATGCCGCGTTTGAATGCCATTCCAAAAGGCTGTGCTTTCAACCCACGTTGTCCGCAAGTTTTCGACAGATGCAAACAAGAACGGCCTGAACTTAGGCACGTGACGCAATCAGATCAAGTTGCGCATACACATGTCGCTTGCTGGCTTCAAAAAGAAGCGGTCTTGGGGCTTGCACCATGAGCACACAACATTCGCCTGATTCTCAACCCCTGGTAGTCGCCCATGACTTGGCCAAAACTTTCGACGTGTCTGCGCCTTGGTTGGCGCGCGTCATTGAACGCAAACCTCGCCAACTCCTTAAAGCCGTTGACGGTGTCAGCTTTGAAATTGAGCGTGGCAAAACTTTGGCCTTGGTGGGTGAGTCGGGTTGCGGCAAAAGCACGGTAGCGCGCTTGTTGGTAGGTTTGTACGAACCTACACGAGGCGGACTCACCTTTGACGGTGAAGACGCGCACGCTGCTTTCAAATCAAACAATGCGAAAGCCATGCGCAAACGCATTCAAATGATTTTCCAAGACCCCTATGCCAGCCTCAACCCGCGCTGGACGGTGGAGGCCATTGTGGGCGAGCCCTTGCACGAGCATGGATTGATTCACGATGAGCAAGAACTCAAAGAACGCGTGGCTGAATTGCTGAAGTCAGTGGGCTTGTCTGCGTTAGACATGGTCAAGTACCCTCACCAATTCTCGGGTGGACAGCGTCAACGCATTTCAATTGCCCGCGCTCTAGCCACCGCGCCAGAGTTTTTGGTGTGCGATGAACCCACCTCAGCGCTTGATGTGAGCGTGCAGGCGCAAGTACTCAACATCATGAAAGATTTGCAGCGCGAGCGCGGCCTGACGTATTTGTTCATCTCCCACAATTTGGCGGTGGTGCGCCATGTGAGTGACAACGTAGGGGTGATGTATTTGGGGCAGTTGGTGGAACTGGCTGACAAACACACTTTGTTCAGCAACCCGCAGCACCCCTACACACGCATGTTGCTCGATGCCATTCCCAAGATGAAGGATACAGGGCGCTCTCGAACGCCTGTTCAAGGTGAGGTGCCCAATCCACTCAACCCACCGCCAGGCTGCAGCTTTAATCCACGCTGCCCATTGGCCAATGAGAGGTGCCGCACTGAAAGACCCGTGCTTCAAAATTTGAACGGCATCAAAATAGCTTGCCATGCCGTCGAAGAGGGGCGGCACTGAAAAG
>CAIODE010000383.1 GCA_903856875.1 uncultured Burkholderiales bacterium | reverse complement strand
GTTCAAACAATTCTGACGGAATAGGCGTGCTACCGGGTTGTGTGGCCAAACCCATTTGCAAGTTCTCTTCAACCGTTAAGCGGGCAAAGATTTCACGGCCTTGGGGCACATAGCCCACACCTGCGCGTGCACGCTCATAGGGTGTTGCTCGAGTGAGGTCTTGGCTGCCTAAAACAACTGACCCGCTCTTGATAGGCACAACCCCCATCAAGGATTTCAACAAGGTGGTTTTGCCCACACCGTTGCGCCCCAGCAAGACCGTCACTTCACCCAGCTTGGCTTCCAAACTGACATCGCGCAAGATGTGAGAACCACCGTAATACTGTTGAATGTTTTGTACCGTTAAATTCATCTCAATGCCTCTCAACGGCCCAAATAAACTTCAATCACGCGCTCATCGGCTTGGACTTGGTCCAGCGTGCCTTGCGCCAACACAGAGCCATCGCACAACACAGTCACGATGTCAGAAATGGTTTTGATGAAACCCATGTCGTGCTCTACCACCATCAAGGAGTGTTTACCCTTGAGGCTCAGGAACAACTCTGCCGTGCGTTCTGTTTCGTGATCGGTCATCCCGGCCACAGGCTCGTCCAATAACAAAAGCTTGGGGTCTTGCATGAGCAACATGCCAATCTCTAGCCATTGCTTCTGACCATGGCTCAAATTGCCAGCTTGCGTGAGCACACTGTCGGCCAGGTGAATGGTGTGCAGCACTTCGGCCAATCGATCGGATTGAACTGAATCAAGTTTGAAAAACATAGAAGACTTCACGCCCTTCGGTGTCTTCAGTGCAAGCTCCAAGTTTTCAAAAACACTGAGTTGCTCAAAGACAGTGGGCTTTTGAAATTTTCGGCCAATGCCCAATTGCGCAATCTCGGGTTCGTTGTGGCGCAGCAAATCGATGGTGCTGCCAAAGAACACTTGGCCTTCATCAGGGCGTGTTTTGCCCGTGATGATGTCCATCATGGTGGTCTTGCCAGCGCCGTTGGGGCCAATGATGCAACGCAACTCACCTGGGGCAATGTCAAGTGAAAGCCTGTTGATGGCTTTGAAGCCATCAAAGCTGACGCTCACATCTTCCAAATACAAAATACGGCCGTGCGACACATCCACTTCGCCTAACTTATGCACGCGGCCATAACTGGCGTCCCGTCCACCTGACTCTGTGTCGGTACTGACTTTTTCAAGCCGCTGAGCCACGCGCTGAGCGCCTTGCTTCAATAAATCGGGAGTCATGAACGACCTCCCTTCAAGCGCTGAACCAAGCCCACCACACCTTGCGGCAAGAACAAGGTCACAGCAATGAACAAGGCACCCAAGAAATACAACCAAAATTCGGGGGCAGTGACGGTCAACCAACTCTTGGCGCCGTTTACCAAGAACGCGCCCACCACGGGTCCAATCAAACTGCCGCGGCCACCCACAGCGGCCCACACCGCAATTTCAATCGAGTTGGCAGGGCTCATTTCACCGGGGTTGATGATGCCCACTTGCGGCACATACAAAGCACCCGCCACGCCACACATGACGGCTGAGATGACCCAAATGCTGAGCTTGTAAGGCAAAGGAGAATAGCCTGAAAACATGACCCGCGATTCAGCATCGCGAATGGCTTGCAACACGCGGCCAAACTTGCTGCGAATGAGCCAACGCGCCATCAAGAAAAATCCCAGCAAAGTCAGTCCAGTTAAAACAAACAAGACCATGCGCATATTCGGCGTTGCCAAGGGCAAATCCAAAATGCGTTTGAAGTCTGTGAAGCCGTTGTTGCCACCAAAGCCTGTTTCATTGCGGAAGAACAGCAGCATGGCTGCAAAGGTCATGGCTTGCGTGATGATTGAAAAATAAACACCCTTGATGCGCGAACGGAAAGCAAAGTAACCAAAAATACCCGACACCACGGCGGGCACCAGCACAATCAAAAACAAGGTAGCGACAAAACTGTCAGACAGTGTCCAATGCCATGGCAACTCTTTCCAATCTAGAAACACCATGAAGTCGGGCAAGTTGCTTTTGTAATTGCCATCGGTGCCAATTTGACGCATGAGGTACATGCCCATGGCATAGCCGCCAATGGCAAAGAACAAGCCATGCCCTAAAGACAAAATACCGGTGTAGCCCCAGATCAAATCCATGGCCAACGCGCAGATGGCATAGCACATGATCTTG
>CAIODE010000382.1 GCA_903856875.1 uncultured Burkholderiales bacterium | reverse complement strand
CAAACCAAAAGGTTCAAGCAAGAGGGACCTGGCCGTGGCCAAACGTTCGATGGTGGGTTCGCGTGAAATCATGGTGACATTGTAGGCAAGCCCAGAAGGCCCTGCTGAGGGCAGGCTTGGGACTGCCAAATATTGAATTTCTTCAGGTTTGAACCAAGCGTTTGGCCTTGGCGATGGACATCAAAATACCCAAACCCAAGCCCAGCGTGACCATGGCAGTGCCGCCATAGCTGATGAAGGGCAATGGCACGCCCACAACGGGCAAGATGCCGCTGACCATGCCCATGTTGACAAAGGCATAGGTGAAGAAAATCATGCTCACACTGCCGGCCAACAAACGAGTAAAGAGGGTGGGTGCTTCGCGTGCAATGACCAAGCCTCTGAAGACCAAAAAGAAGAAGCCTGAAATCAAGAGCAAAGTGCCCACCAGCCCAAACTCTTCAGAAAATGCGGCAAAGATAAAGTCGGTGGTTCTTTCGGGAATGAACTCCAAATGGGTTTGGGTGCCCTGCATAAAACCTTTGCCCCAAAAGCCCCCAGAGCCAATGGCGATCATGCCTTGAATGATGTGAAAGCCTTTACCCAATGGGTCGCGTGCAGGGTCTAGCAAGGTACACACACGTTGCCGCTGGTACTCATGCAGCACTTTCCAGTCAACCCCATCGGCGCACAAATCAGTCTCAAAAATGACCAGTAAAAGGATGCCGATCAGACCCAGCACCACGGGCGGCAAGATCAAGCGCCAACTTAAGCCTGCAAAGAACAGCACTGCCAAACCGGTACTTAACAACAACACCGCTGTTCCCAAATCGGGCTGACGCACGATGAGGCCCACCGGTACCGCCAGCAGAAGTCCCGCCACCAAAAAGTCCAAAGGTCGAAGTTGGCCTTCTCGCTTTTGGAACCACCAGGCCAACATCAAGGGCATGGCAATTTTCAGAATTTCACTGGGTTGAATGACGACTCCCACATTGAGCCATCTTCGCGCGCCTTTTTTGGTGATGCCAAAGACGGCCACGGCTATCAACAAAAGAACGCCTACGGTGTAAATGGGCACCGCCAGGGTCATGAGGCGTTGGGGTGGAATTTGCGCCACCACAAACATGATGCTGGCCGCGATGAACATGTTTCTGGCGTGGTCTACAAAGCGCGTACCGTGGTCATAACCCGAGGAAAACATGATGATCAGGCCCGCACATGCCAAGATAAAGACGGCGAAAGCCAAGGGGCCGTCGAATCCTTCAAACAAATGCAGGAAACGAGACCACCAGCTGGGTTTTTCAATCACGCGCGACATGCTGCAATTATCCTTCTCTTACCCAGAATAATTTGGCTTTCCCTTAAATTTGACAACGCTTCAAGGCTGCCAAGGGCCCGCGCATGGGACAATCTGACCCATGTTTTTATTGTTTGAAGAAGCCGGCAAATTTATTGCCGGACGTGTCCTGTCGGAAGCCGAAGCTTCAGTTCAGGTGGAATTGGACAGTGGCAAAAGGGTCAAGGTCAAAGGCGCCAATGTGCTTTTGAAATTTGAGAAACCTGCCCCCGCCCAACTTCTGGCTGAAGCCGCCCTGATTAGCCAAAGCATCGAGCTTGATTTGGCTTGGGAATTTGCGCCCGAAGACGAATTTGGCTTTGCTGATGTGGCACGTGACTATTTCAATGCAGATGCCAGCACCGTGCAGCAGGTGGGTGCACTCATGCGCCTTTTCGAAGCGCCACATTATTTCCGACGGGCTGGCAAGGGGCGGTTTAAAAAAGCATCGGCCGAAACCGTTCAACTGGCTTTGGCTGGCATTGAGAAGAAAAAACAAATCTTGGCGCAAATTGAGCTTTGGTCACAAGACTTGATCAAGGGCGAGTGCCCAGCGCCCATTAAGGAGCAGCTGTACAAAATTTTGTTCAGGCCCGATAAAAACGCGGCGGAATACAAGGCCGTGGTGGAGGCCAGCCGGGCCAGTCAAACAGCACCCCTCACTTTGCTGCAAAACGCTGGCGCCATTGCCAGCGCTTACGATTTTCATTGGCAGCGTTTCTTGTTCGACAACTTTCCCAAAGGCACGGGCTTTCCAAAGTTGGAAGCGCCAGCCATTGTCCAAGAGTTGCCCTTGGCTGCTGTGAAGGCCTATTCCATTGACGACTCGCAAACCACCGAAATTGACGACGCCCTTTCTATTCAAGGCTTGAGCACAGGCACGGTGGTCATTGGCATTCACATTGCCGCGCCCGGCCTGGCCATTCAGCCCAACAGCCCCATTGACCAAGTGGGCAGAGCGCGTTTGTCAACGGTTTACATGCCGGGTTACAAAATCACCATGCTGCCCGATGAGGTGGTGCAAGACTATACCTTGGCTGAAGGCCAAGCTTGCCCAGCCGTGTCTCTGTATGTCACGTTGGACGAAGCCACTTT
>CAIODE010000381.1 GCA_903856875.1 uncultured Burkholderiales bacterium | reverse complement strand
TAACCATGACAAAACACAATCCAATTGACGATACAGTGCTCCAACGTGTAGCCCGATATGCAGATTTAGTACCTTACAAAGATTCCATGAACAGCTCGGATGGCATTCCTCCGGAGGCCATGCTAATGATGTCGCCTGATAAGGTCATGCCCATCATGTCGCCCAAGGGCTGGGAGGGGCGAAGCAAAATTGCGCCAGTTAAAGGAGCCCCTGGGTTGACCATTACATTGGCCGAATGCCCCCCAGGAGACAGCGCAGGCCTGCACAAACACACCGGCGCTGTGGAAAATTTCTTTTGTGTTCAAGGTAAGTTTGAAATTATCTGGGGCGATGTAGGGCAGTTTTCTACCATCCTAGAGCCCTTAGATTTTGTATCAGTCCCGTCGGGTATTTACCGCGATTTCAAAAATGTAGGCACCGAATTAGGTCGCCTTTTGGTCATGATTCAACCTGAACCTGGTGATACGCAAGACGCGGTTTACCACGCCAAATCCAGCGGTGAAGAAATTGCCAAACGCTGGGGTCCTGCTACTGTAGATGCAATGGCGAAGGTCGGAATTAGATTCGGTGAACCGGCTTAAAAAACCATGATCACAATTCCAAAAACTGAATTACGCGTTCATCCACTTTGTCTTGGCGCCAATGTCTTTGGCTGGAGTGCGGACGAAAAAGAGTCAAATGCTGTGTTAGATGCTTACAAATCGCATGGTGGCAATTTCATCGACACCGCTGATGCTTATTCACAGTGGAAACCTGGCAATCAAGGTGGTGAGTCCGAAACACTCATAGGCCATTGGCTGAAAAAACAAGATCGCCAAAAATTTGTCATAGCTACAAAGGTTGCACTTCTCAATACGCGGCCTGGCTTGTCGGCTGGCAATATCTTGGCTGCTTGTGACGATTCACTGCGCCGATTGCAAACTGATTACATCGATATTTATTACTCTCACCGAGATGATGCAAAAACCCCATTGGAAGAAACCTTGGGTGCTTATGACAAATTAATCAAAGCTGGAAAGGTGCGTCACATTGCAGCATCGCAGCACACAGGTGCACGCCTGCAAGAGTCACTGAGCATCTCAGCCAAACATGCCCTGCCCTCTTATATCGCGCTTCAAGATCAATACAACTTGGTGCACCGCGAACCTTTTGAATCTGAGCAAGCACCCGTGCTTGCTGCCAATGGATTAAGTGCGTTTCCTTTTTATGGTCTAGCGCGTGGGTTTTTGTCAGGCAAATACCGCCCTGGATTGAAAATTGACTCGGTTCGGGCCGAAGGCGTAGCTGAATTTTATTCAGATCAAAACTGGAAAATCATTGACGCTTTACGTGACATCGCTCAAGTGCGCAGCGCCCCTGTTTCGGCAATCGCATTGGCGTGGCTACGCTCACACCCCCAAGTCTGCGCTCCGATTGCAAGCGCGCGCACTCCGGCGCAGTTAGAAGAGATTGTTCAAATCATTGAGCTAAACGCCACTGAAATGACGCGCCTCAATGAACTCTCAAACCCCCTATAAATTGACTTTTTAGGTATTTCTTCATGACTAAAAAATTAAAACAAGATGATGCAACTTGGTTTGATGCATTGAAATGGAGATGCATTGGCCCGCCCCGTGGTGGACGTGTTGTCGCAGTTGCAGGCGACCCCAAAGACGCAATGACTTTTTACTTTGGGGCTTGCGCAGGCGGCATATGGAAGACCAATGATGGCGGCGTCTATTGGCGATGTGTTTCAGATGGTTTCCTAGGAAGCGCTGCAATTGGTGCAATTGCTGTTGCTCAGTCGGACTCAAACATTGTCTACGCGGGAACTGGTGAAACAACCATCCGAGTCGATGTTTCTTATGGCGATGGCGTTTATAAATCAACAGATGCCGGTCGGACTTGGAAATCAGTAGGCTTGAAAGATACGCGTCACATAGGGCGCATTTGCATTCACCCACAAAATCCTGACTTGGTTTATGTTGCAGCTTTGGGAGATGCTTTTGCGCCAAATCAAGATCGAGGTGTCTTCAGGTCTTCTGATGGTGGTGCGAGTTGGGAGAAAATTCTTTACCAAGGTAAAGATGCTGGCGCCGTAGATTTATCAATTGATCCTAATAATCCAAGAATTTTATTTGCAGCCTTTTGGCATGCTCGGCGCAGTTTTTGGCATCTTAAAAGTGGTGGCCCCGGTAGTGGCCTGTTTCGCTCTATGGATGGCGGCAATACATGGAAAGAATTGTCGGGTCTTAATGGCTTACCGGGTGGCTTGCTAGGTAAACATGGCGTTTCAGTTTCCTCAGCCCAATCGGGAAGAGTCTATGCCCTGGTCGAAGCTGAAGGCGACAAGACGGGTCTATATCGCAGTGATGATTATGGGGACAATTGGATTTTAGTTAGCAACAACCGTGACCTGATGCATCGGCCTTGGTATTACACGCATGTGTTTTCTGATACAGGACAAGCCGATACAGTTTATGTCACCAACCTGCAAATGTGGAAGTCAACAGATGGCGGTAGAAACTTTGTTGAAGTGACTACGCCTCATGGCGATAATCACGATTTATGGATTGACAAAAACAACCCCAATAGAATGGTCCAAGGCAATGATGGCGGCGCTTGCGTCTCGTTCAACGCAGGTCTTACTTGGAGTTCAATCTACAACCAAAATACAGCCCAATTTTACCGCCTAGATGTAGACAATCAATTTCCGTACCGTGTCTATGGCACGCAACAAGACAACACGTCCATCAGCGTCCCTAGCGCATCTGAATGGGGCACCATTGGATTGGGTGATTGCTCTTACCCAGGAACAGGTGAAAGTGGCTTCATCGCTGTTCATCCCAAAGACCCCAATATTGTTTACTGTGGCGCAGTAGGCTCTAGCCCAGGTGGCGCAGGCGCACTTCAAAGATACGACCACCTCACTAAACAAATACGCTTGGTCAATGTCTGGCCTGAAAGCTCTCGAGGCATTGCACCTCGAGATTTGAAATATCGATTTGCTTGGACATTTCCCTTGGTATTTGCGCCATCCGATCCTAAGACATTGTATGCAGGGGGCAACCGGGTCTTTAGAACACAAGATGAAGGCTCAAGTTGGACGGCTATTTCACCTGATTTAAGTCTGAACGACCGCACTAGGCAAGGCCACTCCGGTGGCGAGTTAACACACGACACGGCAGGCGCTGAAGTTCATGCGACTTGTGCTTGCATAGCGCCGTCGCTTCACCGTGAAAACGAAATTTGGGCGTCAACTGACGATGGGTTGGTTCACCTAACGCGTGACAGTGGCAAAACATGGAAAAACGTCACGCCCAAAGACATGCCTAAGCTTGCTTACGTCGGTTGCATCGAAATATCGCATCAAAATGCCGATTTGGTATATGTCAGCGCCACTCGTTACAAGCTGGGTGATTATTCGCCCTATTTATTTCTGTCAAAAAATGGCGGAAAAAGTTGGACGTCCATTGTGGGGGACTTACCCCCCAATGAAATTATTCGTGTCGTTCGCGCAGATCCCCATTGCGCGGGTTTGTTATTTGCAGGGACAGAGACAGGTATCTTTTACAGTCAAAACGATGGTAAAAATTGGCGTCGAATGAAAGGTGCTTTTCCAACCGTGCCTGTTTACGACATCAAAATAAAAAATAGCGATTTGGTTGTCGCCACACACGGTAGGTCTTTTTGGATTTTGGATGATTTTTCGCCATTGAGAGAAATAAAGCCAAATCACAATGAGATTCAACTTTTTACCACCAAAGATACGGTTCGAACTCGATTGGCTTGGAGTGCTGGCTCTTCTTTCACAAAGGAAGGCATCAACTATGGACCAGCTTTTGGCATAGGCGGCGCCAGTGAAATGACAGTCCTTAGCAACGGCAAGAAGGTTCGTCGTTACTTAGATGTTGGCGAAAACCCAGCCAACGGAGCTCTTATTCACTATGACTTGCCCAAAGACTTTCATGGCGACTTTGAGTTGTCCATCTTAGATTCAAAAGACCGGCTGGTTAAATCTTACAAAATTGGAAAAAACAATAAAGTACCTAACAATGGCCCAACTTCAAGCACTGGATTAAATCGATTTGTGTGGAATCTAAAACATCAAGGGCCCACAACAATTGATGCCTCTCTGGATGAGCGAAAAAACAAAGCATTGGCACAAAAGTCTGAAGAGGTTGAGGGTCCAACCGTTGCCCCAGGCCGCTACTCTGTTGTGCTTGAATCGAATGGAAAAAAAATACAGACTCACTTCAATGTCTTGATGGACCCGCGACTCAAAATTTCGAAAAATGCGCTTGAAAAGCAGCTAGCTCTTTTGCAAAAACTTTATGCTTCCTTGTCCAATTTAAATGTTGCCGTCAATCAAATGCGGCAAATTAAGCGCCGATTGTTAGAAATAGAAAAGAGCTTGACGCCAAAAAACGCACCTCTAAAAGCCCGCTCAAGCAGCATTCTAGAAAAGTTTAAAGTAATCGAAATTTCACTGATTGATCCCAAGCGCGAATCGCATAGAGATGTGTTGCGACACTCTGGCGGTCTTAGCGACAGCCTCACTGATTTAATCAGCCTTGTTTCGATAGGTGACGAGGCGCCTACCAGCCAAGCTATTGCAGTGAGTCAGGAGGTCATTGACAAGGTCAACGGAAAAATAACGGATCTTGAGAATATTCTGAAAAAAGATCTCACCAATTTCCGTGCGACTTTAATGAAGT
>CAIODE010000380.1 GCA_903856875.1 uncultured Burkholderiales bacterium | reverse complement strand
CTGCATCTTTGGTGCGGTGCATTTTTCCTGCTAGCCACAACGCATGCAAATGCGCCACTGATTCACCAATCGCAAACGTAGTTTGGTGAAAATCCAAAGGCCGTTTGAAAATCACTTTCAACATGTCATGCGCACTGCCAGGTGTTTCTTGGCAAGCAGCCAGTACTTCTTGCATCCGTTCTTCGTGATGCTGTAGCAATTGCGCTGTGCGTGTGTGCAAACCGTGGAAGGGGCGGCCATGAGAGGGCAGCACCAAAGTATCTGAGGGCAGCACATCAAATTTTTTCAACGAGCGCATGAACAAGGCCAAAGCATTGGCTTCGGGCTCTTGGGCATAGACGCTCACGTTGGTCGAGATTTTGGGCAAGACCATGTCGCCACTGATGAGCACATTGGCACTGCGCGAGTAAAGCGCCATGTGCTCGGGCGAATGCCCCCAGCCGCTGATGCATTCCCAAGTGTTGCCACCGATTTGAATGTGACGGCCTTCCAACAGCCGGTGATACGACTCGGGTACCTTGGGAACCATGTTGGCGTAGTAAGATACGCGGGCCTGAATTTGTTGCTGGTCTGTGGGGTTGTTCCACCCGTGATCGGCAAAAAACTTCTGCGTGCTCACCCCGCCAAAATTGGAGGCACCGGTACTTGCCAGCAGGGCCGCTTGGTATTCGGTGGCGTTCATGTACAAAGGCGCATTGAATTGCTCGCACAGCCAATGGGCCAAGCCCATGTGGTCGGGGTGCATGTGGGTGACGACCACCCGCAAAATGGGCAAACCCTTCATGGGGCCCTCAAAGACTTGGCGCCAGGCTTCTTGCGTGCGAGGGTTGGTCACACCACAGTCCACCGCGGTCCAGCCATGTCGTGTGCCCTGTTCGGTTTCCTCAGAATCTTCCAGCAGCCACAAGTTGATGTGGTCCAAGGCAAAGGGCAAGGCCATCCGAATCCAGAAGATACCAGGCGCCACCTGAAGCGCCTGACCGAGCGCTGGCAGGGTGTCGTTCAGTGGGAAAGCCAAAGCTTTTTCGCCTGTTGGCGCCAGAGGCGAAGCGCTTGGCTGAGGGGCTTGAACGGTCATGGTGATGGTGGGTGGGTGAACTTAAGGTCATAATTGACGTTTACGTTAACGTCAATTACAGTTAGGGCATTGTAAGTCGCATGCGCAGACGGCGTCTGTCGCCTGTGCGCAAGCTGAAACAAGCCCTTCGGCGCAACCTAAAGCAGAATGAACATGGCATCTCAATTTTCAATCAGCGATCTGGCCAAAGAGTTTGATCTCACCACCCGAGCCATTCGCTTTTATGAAGACATGGGTCTTCTGGAACCTGAACGTTCTGGCCCCGGCGGTCGAAACAGGGTTTACTCATCGCGCGACCGCACCCGTCTCAAACTCACATTGCGTGCCAAACGCCTAGGGCTTTCTTTGGTGGAGGCCAAAGAGCTGATTGACATGTACGACTCGCCGCGCGACACAGGCCCGCAGTTGAAAAAATTCTTGGTGGTGCTGGCAGAGCATCGGCAGCAGTTGGAGTCGCAATTGGCAGATTTGCATGCCACTTTGGAAGAGGTGAAGTCGCATGAAAAGGAAACCCGCAATTTGTTGCAGCGCTCTGAAAAGGGTGCTCCTAAAAAGGTGAGCGCATGAGCACACCCGATTTAAATTCTGCGATGGCCCAAAGAATTGCGGCCAGTTTAGGCCGTCAAGGCATGATGACGCATCTGGAAGCCAAGCTCTTGCGCGTTGAAAAAGGCGAAGTTGAAGTGGCCTTGCCCTTTGGCGACAAAGTCACCCAACAGCAAGGCGGATTTCATGGCGGCGCCATTGGCGCATTGGCCGACATTGCGGGCGGCTATGCAGGGCTGACCGTTCTGCCAGAAGGCATGGAAATTGTCACAGCCGAATACAAAATTAATTTTTTAAGTGGCCACGAAGAAGGTGAATTGCGTGCGGTGGGCAAAGTGGTCAAGGGAGGCAAGCGAATCGTAGTGACCACCGTGGAAGTTTTCCACATTGATCCGCAAGGCAAACAATCGATGTGCGCTGTGATGCAGCAAACCCTCGTGCCTGTGCCGCAAAACTATTGATTGAATTTGGAGAAATACAGCATGAACATGCCAGGCCTAAATTTTCAACTTGGTGAAGACATCGACGCTTTGCGAGATGCCGTGCGCGATTTTGCGCAGGCAGAAATTGCACCACGCGCAGCCGAAATTGACCGCAGCGACCAATTCCCCATGGACTTGTGGCGCAAGATGGGCGAAGTGGGTGTGTTGGGCATTACGGTGCCTGAGGCTTATGGTGGCGCCAATATGGGCTACTTGGCGCACATGATTGCCATGGAAGAAATTTCTCGCGCATCGGCCAGTGTAGGGTTGTCGTATGGCGCGCACAGCAATTTGTGTGTCAACCAACTCAAGCGCAATGGCACCGAGGCGCAAAAGCAAAAGTACCTGCCCAAGCTGATCAGCGGCGAACATGTAGGCGCGTTGGCCATGAGCGAGCCGGGCGCGGGCTCAGATGTGATTAGTATGAAGCTGAAGGCCGAAGACAAGGGTGGCTACTACCTTTTGAATGGCAATAAAATGTGGATCACCAACGGGCCAGACGCCGACACCTTGGTGGTCTACGCCAAAACAGAACCTGAGATGGGCGCACGCGGCGTCACTCCTTTCTTGATAGAAAAAAACATGAAGGGCTTCTCCGTGGCGCAGAAGCTTGACAAGCTGGGCATGCGCGGCAGCCACACGGGCGAGTTGGTGTTTCACAATGTTGAAGTGCCAGCAGGAAATATTTTAGGCAGCCTGAACATGGGCGCCAAAGTGCTCATGAGTGGCCTCGACTACGAGCGTGCCGTGTTGGCTGCGGGCCCACTGGGCAT
>CAIODE010000379.1 GCA_903856875.1 uncultured Burkholderiales bacterium | reverse complement strand
TGCGGCCGAAGACGAGAAGTACTTGAACAGACCGCTAAAGAGTTCAAAGACACATTGGGAGTGAGCATTGAGACCCATGTCTGTGATGTGCGTGATGCCAAAGCCGTTAAGTCCATGATGGACGCGATTTGGGCCACAGGACCACTGGATGTATTACTCAATAATGCGGCTGGTAATTTTTTAGCGAGAACAGAACGTTTATCGACACGCGCTTTTGATGCGGTCATCGACATTGTGCTCAAAGGATCCGCTTATTGCACCATGGATGTGGGACGGCGCTGGATAGATGCAGGCCACAAAGGCACAGTGATGCAGATACTCACACAGTCAGCCATGACGGGCATGCCTTTTACCGTCCCGTCAGCCATGGCCAAAGCCGGCGCATTGGCCATGATCCGAAGTTTGGCCGTGGAATGGGGGCCTTATGGCATCCGTACCGTTGGCGTTGTGCCTGGGCCCTTCCCAACTGAAGGCGCATGGTCAAGATTGATGCCTCAAGAACGAATCGGGGAAGCCCCTATCGAACAGGGTGTAGCTTTACGCCGCGTGGGTGAGCACCATGAATTGGCGGACCTGTGTGTTTATTTGATTTCCGAGAGCGCTGCATTCATCACAGGTGAAGCGGTCGTGATTGACGGTGGTCGTTGGTTGCAGGGCACGGCAGGGGCATCGGCCTACAACATGCAGCAGTGGCCCGACAGCACATGGGAAAGCCTGAAACCTAAGAAATCAAAAGAATGAGCAAAACCTTGGACTTGTCGAATGGACCCCTCACTGGCATTCGAATTCTGGATCTAACTTCGGTCGTGTTAGGTCCGCTGGCCACACAAATTCTCGGAGACTATGGTGCTGAGATCATTAAGGTTGAAAGCCTTGAAGGTGACTTGATGCGCACCAATGGGGTGAATCTAGCGCCCGGCATGAGTTCCATTTATTTGACGATTAACCGCAACAAGCAATCCATTGCTTTAGACCTGAAGACCGAAGCAGGTAAAACAATTTTGCGCCAACTGATTCCCCGTGTGGATGCTGTGGTGCACAACATGCGTGTGTCTGCCATCGACAAGCTTGGATTTGGATACGACGAGGCTGTCAAACTCAATCCTCAAATCGTGTATTGCGCTGCGACGGGTTTTGACCAAGACGGCCCTGACAGAGACCGCCCCGCATTCGACGACATCATTCAAGCAGCCTGTGGTTTGGCCAGCGTCAACAGTCTTGGTAAATCTCGCCCTGACTACATCTCAACACTGGTTGCAGACAAAACAACAGGCATGGCACTTGTCAATGCAGTACTGGCCGCTCTATTGGCCAAAGAACGCAGTGGTCAAGGCCAATATGTAGAAGTGCCTATGCTAGAAACCATGGTAGCATTTACATTGGTAGAGCACATGGGCGGCTTAACACGCAATCCAGCAACACAAAACGCCGGCTACAGCCGGGTGCTGTCGGGGGGGCGTCAGCCCAGTCCTACGCTAGACGGCTACATTGCCATGCTGCCTTATACCAACCACCATTGGGAAAGTTTTTTCCGGGATGCTGGGCAGGAGGCTCTGGGCAAAGAGTTGGGCGTTACAAACCGTATCACTCGCAACGCCAACATCCAAGGTCTGTATGCCGCTTTGCACAATATCACGGCGACCAAAACAACTGCAGAATGGATTGAAATTTGCGATCGACTCGATATACCTGCAACACCCATCTACACCATGGAAGAGTTGCCTTCACATCCACAACTACAAGCAGTCCAATTATTTACAGATGAAGTGCATCCAGATTTAGGTGCCATCCGATATGTTCGCCCACCCGTTAAATTCACCAAAACCCCGGCCAAAGTACGCCATCAAGCACGGCGCTTAGGGCAAGACACCGAGTCAATTCTGATCGAATTGGGTTATAGCCACAATGAGATTGAATCCTTGGTCAATCAAGGCGCGATCGTTAATGGCAAATAGAAATTTTTTCACCGCAATTTAAATTAGGAATTTAATTCATGAGCACCGCATCCGATCTGAAAATCTCTCAAGAAGGGCATGTCACCTTGGTTGAAATTTGCCGTCCTCCCCACAATTTTTTCGACTTTGACTTGATCCAGCAAATCGCCAGTACCTTTGAGGATCTGGACAAGAACCCCAACTGCCGCGCAATTGTGTTGGCGTCAGAGGGCACGGCATTTTGTGCGGGCGCCAATTTCAACAGTCCGAACGACAAAATCAGTCGCCCAGAAAATCCTGGCACCAACCCGCTTTATTTCGAAGCGATTCGAATTTTTTCCTGCAAAAAACCCATTGTTGCAGCCATTCAAGGTGCCGCCGTTGGGGGCGGTCTGGGCCTGGCTTTGGTAGCTGATTTCCGCGTTACCTGCCCAGAAGGCAGGTTCACAGCCAACTTCAACCGACTCGGATTCCACCCAGGATTTGGATTGTCAGTCACTCTGCCCCGCTTAGTAGGCATTCAAAAAGCCAACTTGCTTTTTTTCACCGGTCGCCGCGTCAATGGGCAGGAAGCGCTGGACATGGGACTGGCCGATTTATTGGTTCCTCAATCCGAGGTTCGTAAAGAAGCCATGAAACTTGCGCAAGAAATAGCTGTTTCAGCGCCACTTTCTGTTCAATCAACTCGCGCAACGATGCGTCAAGGCTTGGTTGAACAACTGCAAAAAGCCGTTGCGCATGAAAGTGTTGAACAAAATTGGCAATTCAAAACGGAAGACTTTAAAGAAGGCGTCAAAGCCATGACTGAGCGGCGA
>CAIODE010000378.1 GCA_903856875.1 uncultured Burkholderiales bacterium | reverse complement strand
CTACAACGCCGCCTTCATCGCCAATTACAAAAAGACCACAGGCAAAGATGTGAAGATAGACCAAGCCCATGGTGGCTCAAGCGCACAGGCTCGCGCGGTCAATGACGGCTTAGATGCCGACGTGGTCACCATGAACACCACCACCGACATTGACTTTTTGGCCAGCAAAGGCATCGTGGCTTCTGATTGGACGAAACGTTTTCCACACGCCTCATCGCCCACCAGCTCCACCATGCTGTTCTTAACTCGCAATGGCAATCCCAAAAACATCAAAGACTGGGACGACCTCACCAAGCCGGGCATCCAAGTGATTGTGGTCAATCCCAAAACAGGTGGCAACGGCCGCATGGCTTATTTGGCGGCTTGGGGCTATGTCCGTAAAAAGGGTGGCAGCGAAGCTGACGCCGCAGCCTTTGTGGCCAAGCTCTACAAAAACGTGCCAGTGTTGGCCAAGGGTGGCCGCGATGCCACCACCATCTTCTTACAACGCAACATTGGTGATGTGCTGGTGACTTTTGAATCCGAAGTCATTTCTGTTGACAATGAATTTGGTGCAGGCAAAGTTGATGCGGTGCATCCTTCGATCAGCATCGTAGCCGAAAACCCAGTAGCAGTGGTGGAACGAACGGTGGCCAAAAAAGGTACGGGCGATTTAGCCAAGGCTTATTTGAACTATCTCTACTCTGACGAAGCGCAAGAGATTGCAGCCAAACATGCGCTGCGTCCCACAAACCCAGCCATTTTGAAAAAATACAGCAAGACCTTCAAGCCTTTGCAGTTGTTCACTGTGAGTGAAGTGTTTGGTTCTTTGGCTGAAGCTCAAAAAGTGCACTTCAACGATGGCGGCAATTTCGACAAGTTGTACACCGTTAAGTAATTCATGCGCTCTAGTTCCGCTGCGGCGGCGCCTGCCAAGCGCAGGGCGCCCGCCCGGGTTTTGCCCGGTTTCAAAATCACTTTGGGGTACACCTTGATGTACCTTTGTTTGATTGTGCTTATCCCATTGTCAGCACTGGTTTTCAAAACATTCACGCTCACGTGGGATCAGTTTTGGGCAGCCGTTACAGGCCCTCGTGTGATGGCTTCTTATCGCCTCACATTTGGTGCGTCCTTGATTGCGTCCTTGGTCAATGTGGTGTTTGGCCTGTTGGTGGCTTGGGTGTTGGTGCGTTACCAGTTCTTCGGGAAGAAAGTGGTGGATGCTTTGGTTGATTTGCCATTTGCTTTGCCCACCGCAGTGGCTGGCATTTCTTTAACGGCCTTGCTGGCAGGCAACGGATGGGTGGGGCAGTACCTTGAGCCTATGGGCATTCAATTGGCCTTCAACCCCAACGGCATTGTGATTGCGCTCATCTTCATTGGCTTGCCCTTTGTGGTTCGCACTGTGCAGCCTGTCCTAGAAGATGCTGAAAAAGAATTGGAAGAAGCCGCCACTTGCTTGGGCGCATCGCGTTGGCAAACTTTTACGCGCGTTATTTTCCCTTCCATTGCACCAGCCTTGCTTACAGGCTTTGCCATGGCCTTTGCGCGTGGCATGGGTGAATATGGCTCCGTTATTTTCATTGCGGGCAACATGCCTATGATTTCTGAAATCACGCCGCTCATCATCATTGGTAAGTTGGAGCAATACGACTACGCGGGTGCCACTGCAGTGGCCACTGTCATGTTGGTTATCTCCTTCATCTTGCTCTTGGTGATCAATGGTTTGCAAACTTGGCAGCGCCGCCACTCAGGAGCGCCTGTATGAGTTCTCCAATCAGTCGCCGTGCTGAAGCTGGTACCACAGAAGCCGCATGGGTGCGCTACACCCTCATTGGTATTACGCTGGTCTTCTTGTTTTTGTTTTTGGTGTTACCTCTTGCTGCTGTTTTTGCAGAAGCAATGCGCAAAGGTTTTGACGCTTATTGGGAAGCGCTTAAAGAGCCTGATGCGTGGTCTGCCATTCGCCTTACACTGATCACGGCCCTCATTGCGGTACCCCTCAATTTGGTGTTTGGTGTTGCCGCCGCATGGTGCATTGCCAAGTACGAGTTCAAAGGCAAATCGGTACTCACCACCTTGG
>CAIODE010000377.1 GCA_903856875.1 uncultured Burkholderiales bacterium | reverse complement strand
CTGTGCTAGACCAGGCCATGCCCGCACTCAAATCGAGCTTTTTTGATTTGGAACGTTCGGGTGATGTGTTCAGCTGGGACCCCATTTGAGACCAAGGTTTTTATAAATAGGAGACAACATGGCAACAGCATTCACTTTCCATTTTCATTGGCGCAGTTTGTTGACCATGGCATTGTCCTTGTTCATGTCGGGAGTGAGCGCACAAACCACGCCCTCAACCGTCAAACTAATCGTGGGCTATGTCGCTGGAGGTCCTGTAGATGCTGCCGCCCGAGTGTTTGCGCCCGCACTCAGTCGAGAATTGGGTCAAACGGTTGTGGTGGAAAACAGGGCAGGTGCGGGTGGCGCGTTGGCGGGGCAGTCGGTGGTCAAGTCGCCACCCAACGGCAGCGAGATTTTTTTCGCGGCCAGCCCCACCATGACCATCACACCTCATGTGCTCAAGGCAATGACCTTCGATCCGCTCAAAGACATGACACCCTTGGCACCGATTTTGAGTTATGCCAATGTGTTGGTGATCAACCTGAATCAGCCCTTCAAAACTTTGCCCGAGTTGTTGGCTTTTGCCAAAGCCAATCCGGGTCAACTGGCGTATGGCTCTGCCGGCATGGGCGCCTCCAACCATCTGAGTGGTGAGCTCTTTGCCAGTCGCGCGGGTGTGAGCATGACCCACATACCCTACAAGGGCAATGCGCCTGCCATGACCGATGTGATGGGTGGCCAGATACAAATGATGTTTGACATCATAGGCGGGGCCAAAGCCTACATTGATGGCGGTAAAGTGCGGCCCTTGGCCGTGACCTCTAAAGAGCGCAACCCGGCTTTGCCGCAGTTGCCCAGCATGTCCGAGTTGGGCGTGCGTGATTACGATGTGGGCGGTTGGTTTGGGCTGTATGGCCCTTTGGGTATGTCGACCGAGTTGCAGCAGCGAATTACAACGGCCACAACCAAGGCGCTGCAAGACCCCGATTTACGCAAACGCTGGATCGATCAAGGTTATGTGATCTGGAGTAGCAATGGCGGCGAATTGGCTGAGCGCATGCGCCGAGAGCATGCCTTGTGGGCCGAAGTGACCAAAGGTATGAAATTCGAATAACGCATGAACCCGACCCGCATTCATCACCTGTTTGATCAACGCGTCCAGGAAGATTCCGATCACCCTTTTCTTTACCTGAAGCAAGGTCAAATCACCTTGGGTGAATTGGCATTTAGCGTAGACGCCCTCGAATCTGAGTTGCGCCAAAGTGATGTTCGCTTGGGCGATCGCGTGCTGGTGGTTGCGGAAAATTGCCCTGAACATGTTGCACTTATTTTGGCTTGCAGCCGTGTCGGGGCATGGGCTTGTGGCGTTAACGCGCGCATGAGTGCAAGCGAATTGGCCGGCTTTATTGCCAAGTCTGATGCTCGCGTGGTTTATTACACATCTGGCGTGTCGGTGGCCGCAAGTCAGCATGCGCAAGCGCAAACCACCTTGCCCAGCATATTGCCAGGCTTGTTGCGCACACCTGCTGTAGCAATTGCAACTGTGCAGCCAGGCGGGCTTGCCGAATCTGTAGCCGCCATCATTTTCACCTCTGGCACCACCGGTCAGCCTAAGGGTGTGATGCTGACCCATGCCGGTTTGTTGCAGTTTGCCAAAGTGTCTTCGCAGTCAAGACTGTTGGGCAAGGCTGATCGTTCTTATGCCTATTTGCCAATGACGCATATTTTCGGATTAGGCACTGTGCTCATGGCATCCATCTATGCCCGTTCCGGATTGTTGATGCGAAGTCAATTTGAACCAGCGGATGTATTTGAGGCCTTGGCGGATCAGGGAATGACGCAATTACAAGGTCCACCGGCCATGTTCTCACGCCTGTTGGCCTGGCTAGACGCGCAAGGCATTGAGCACCCCGTTGCGCCTGATTTGCGCTACGTTTACACGGGCGCAGCACCGCTTGACCTGAGTGTGAAAAATGCCGTGCAAGCCCGTTTCGGTTTGCCACTGCACCACGGCTATGGTCTGTCTGAATACGCCGGTGCATTGACCCTGTGCCGCTTGGAAGAATGGCGTGACGATGTCAGTGCGGGCTACCTGGTCGAGGGGGCCGAGTTGCGCATTGTGAGCTCCGATGGCCGCGATCTGCCTTATGGCGAGACAGGCGAAATTTACATGCGCGGCTTGGGTTTGATGCCAGGCTACTTTCGAGACCAGGCTATTACCGAGCAGGTCATGAAGCCTGGTGGTTGGTATGCCAGCGGCGATTTGGGGCGTCAGTCTGCCGATGGGTCTTTGCAGGTGGTAGGGCGCTTGAAAGAGATGATCATTCGTTCTGGCTTTAACGTTTACCCCGGCGAAGTGGAGGCCGTTCTGTTGAATTACCCCGGTGTGCAAAAAGCAGCGGTCATTGGGCGCAAGACAGCCGATGGCAACGAAGAAATTTTGGCTTTTGTAGAGCCCAAGTCAGGTATGGAAATAGATACATCAGCCTTGCAGTTGCATGCTCACACCCACTTGACGGCTTACAAGAGACCTTCCGCTATTACTGTAGTTGCTGACATGCCAATGACGTTGAGCGGAAAAATCCTCAAACGCGAATTGCTTGAACGTATTTCACCCAATTAAACAGGGTGACCAAATGGGCTCACCAATTAAGAAGCCGTATTGAGAATGGGAGTGCCGGTTTTAAGCAGTTCATCCAAGATGAAAAAAGCATCCTTGGCTGAAGCTTTGTAGGGGTCAAATTCTGGATGAGCCATTTGGACCATAGGATCATCTTTAGACAAATAGACAAGCGCCATCGACCACTTGCCAAACCGCCTGTGTGAAATTTCTTCCATCGACAGCAGCTCAACATTGCGGTGATTTTTATCAGCCATGATTCGAGAATAGAGCAAATTGACTTGAGCTCTCTCGCCTTCCAAGACTTGCAGCCACAAGCCTGAACCTTGACACAAAACGCCGGTTATATTTTCCTTTTTGTTGTACGTGTCGGATTTTTCCAGAATTAGGGTGGTCATTGTCGTAGTGATGGGACCTACTGGCTGGCTTACATACAAGAGACGTACAAGCATGAGGGTTTCCTTTTAGAAGTAGCAAAGCAATCCATAAGGGACACCTTTTGGCTGAAGACACAGCTTATCTCATTCTTCAAATTTGTCTAATTTTCTAGTCGACGAATTAAGCGTCTGCTGAAAATCCAATGGTTTTGACCAACGGACCCCAAAGATCGGTATCGGCTTTGAGGCGTGCGGCCAACTCGGCCGGACTAGACGACTGCGCCACCAGGCCCATCATGGCCATGCCATTGACAGTCTCAGGCGCGGCCAGGGCCACGCGCATGGCTGCGTTAAGGCGGGTAATCACATCTGTAGGCGTTTTGGAGGGAACATAAAAACCAAACCACTCGTCGTAGACAAAGCCTTTGTAACCCTGCTCGACCAAAGTGGGTGTGTTGGGTGCAAACTGACTGCGCTTGCCGCCGGAAGCAGCCAAGAGGCGACATTTGCCTGCGGCCACGTGCTGAGTAAACTCGCCAATAGGCCCAGACACCGCAGCAATTTGTCCGCCAATCATGTCCAAAATTGCAGGCTGGGTTCCTCTAAAAGGCACGTGCTTGAGATCGACGTTGGCCTCCTTGCCTAGCAATGCCCCAATGAAGTGCGGCGTTGAGCCTGCTGCGGGAGAGCCGAAGTTTGCCATTATCGGATTGGCTTTGCACCAAGCCAAAAAATCTGGAACGTTTTTGACTGTGGCGGGCACCATGGGGCCCACTGCAAAACCGAAGTCGAATACCGCACCTAGAGATACGGGTGACAAATCGGCAACAGGATCGTAAGGCAGCTTTTTGTAAATATGCGGGTAGATGCCCAGCATGGACATCGGCGTTTGCAAAACGGTGGCGCCATCGGCAGGCGCATTGCGCACAAACTGAACTGCAATTTGACCACCTGCACCCGACTTGTTCTCTACAAAGGCGGCTTTGGTATAGGCTGAGGGTGCTATTTTTTCAGCGACACGGCGGCAAATGGCATCTGAGGTGCCGCCAGGGGGGAAGCCAGTGATGATTTTCAAGCTCTCTAGTTGCGCTTGCGCCCATGCTTGCTGGCCCGCAGCGCTGAGCAAACTTGCCACACTGGCCATTTGTAAAATATCACGACGCGAAATGGACATGGATGCTCCTCTGTGAATTGAGTCGTTCATTGTGTAGGCTGCTTAGCCACCTGTCTATATAAGGCAATCCCTAATTTCATGGCCCGATTCAAGTCCTTCCATGGATATTCCCTTTGCAAGTAGAGAATATTCTTGGAATGCTAAATTCTCGGTTCTGTGTTGCTCGCTAGATTTTGAATGTGATTTCAAACCTCAAACAAATTTTGAAGCCTCTGGCATTTGATGCCATTGGAAAAGGCCTTCAAAACATGACGGGTGCTTCCTCCAACTTGGAGGAATTTAACTCGCCTGTTGGCGACCTTGGCCTTTTTGGTCCACAGTCGGTTGTCTGGAAAGTTCATGCCGATTTTTCCGCCATGATGGTGGGCGGTTTATCCTCTTTGATGATTCAAGCGCTTCACCCAAGAGCCTTGGCAGCTGTGTGGGATCATTCAAATTTTCGGCATCAGCTAAAGGCTCGGTTGGGCCGCACGGCCATGTTTGTAGCGGCAACAACCTACGGCGGGGTGGATCTTGCCACCCAAAATATTCAGCGTGTGAATGCAATTCACGCAAAAATTCGAGGCCTCGATCTCAATGGCCAAGCTTATTGTGCCAACGATCCCCATCTCCTCAGATGGGTCCATCTGGTTGAAACCATCTCTTTTTTAAATGCCTACCAACACCTCGCTTTGCGCCCTTTGACGTCATCAGACTGTGACCGGTACGTGGTCGAGATGAACAAAGTAGGGGAGATGCTGGGCGCTACAAATTTGCCCATGACATTCAACGATGCGAAGAACGCCATGAAGCAATACGAGCCTGAGTTGGTATTTGATCAGCGAACTCGCGAAACGCTTCAGTCTATCGAATCTTATTCTGTAGATTTGACTGAAAAGCCGTTTTTCGCTTTGATTCTGAGTGCATCTTTTGACATGGTTCCCAATTGGCTTTTGCAAAAATTGCAAAGACAATCAGATTCATGTTTGCACATCAACACTCGCAGGCTTGCTTTGCAAATAGCATCACACCCAGTTCAGTGGATGCTTGACGAGCAGGGCGTCAGTGCAGTGGCTAGAAGACGGGCTAATTTGTAAAGCCAGAACTTAAAGTTTCCAGCTCAGAAAAAAGCATAAAAAAAGCCCGCTAAGTTGTACGAAGCGGGCTTTTCAGGTTGTACTTGGGGTGGCTGATGGGGCTCGAACCCACGACAACAGGAATCACAATCCTGGACTCTACCAACTGAGCTACAGCCACCG
>CAIODE010000376.1 GCA_903856875.1 uncultured Burkholderiales bacterium | reverse complement strand
TAGTTGGCAGGAATCACGATGTCAGGATTGACCTGCTTGATGCGCAGCGCAATGTTGTTGAAGTCGCGCGTGGGGTTGGCATGTTTGATCACTTCTTTCACGTCATAGCCATAACCTGGCAATTCTTTGGACAGCAAGTTGGCAGTACCGGTACCAAACAAAGATTCCTCGTGAATGATCATCACAGTGCGAGCGGGCTTGCCTGCTGCAGTGTTAAGCACATGCAAGTTGGCCACGGCCACTTCAGCACATTTTTTGTAACCAGGTCCAAAACGGAAGGTGTTTTTCAAACCGCGTTCCACAATTTGATCGGCCACGCCCACGTCCACCACGTGGGGCAGGTTGTACTTGGCTGCCGCTTGTGTGGTGGCCAAACAAATGGCAGAAGCAAACGCGCCCACCACCGCGCAGACACCGGCTTCGTTCATCTTTTCAATTTCGGCCGTACCCGCTTGTGGGCTCGATTGCGCATCGCCCAACAAGGCTTCAATTTTGGCGCCACCCAACGACTTGATACCGCCAGCCTTGTTGATGTCTTCAATGGCCATCAAAGCGCCCATGCGGCACTGCTGCCCAGAATAAGCAAGAGCACCTGTTACTGGATGCAGAACACCCACTTTCACTGACTTCGCTTGCGCGCCAGCAATCAAGGGGAAAGACATGGCAGAAGCCGCAGCTGCGGTCTGGCTCATAAAGTGACGACGTGTGGTCATGGGAAGCTCCTTTGGTAGTTCGAGGTGAAGGTCAATGAAAATTAGCCGACAGTTCCTTGTCCACCCAGATTTGGGCGTCAATACTGCCAACACGGGACAACTGCATTTGGTATTCGTAACGATCAGGTCGATAAAGGCCCAACAACCACTGAACAGGTTTTTCCTGATCATCGTAAATCAATCTGCGCACCGCCAACAAAGCGGAGCCCACAGGCACATCCAAGTGACGCGCCGTGTCGGCGTCGGCCAGCCGTGCAGAAATGGATTGTTCAGCGCGACCGACTTTGACGCCAGCCTCTTCCAACAAAACCAAAATAGGCTTTTGCGACAACTCCCGGCGACCAAAACCATGCGCAATGGCTTCAGGCACCCAAGTGGTGATGTGTGAAACAGGCCCTTCTCGCGTACTTCGAACACGCTCGGCTTTTTGCACCATGGCACCCACAGTCAACTGCAACTTATCACCCACATCTTTGGGGGCCTTGAGGTGCTGCACAGAGATGACTTTGACGGAAGTTCGAAGACCCATGGTGACCAGGTTTTCTAACAAGCCAGTCAATCTGGCTTGCTGTCCTTCAGAGTTTGACACTTGACTCAACTTGCCTGGCTTTTCGAAACCTTTGTGATGCAAAGGTCGAGTCCCCCTGCCTGGCTCTCGTTTGATGAGCCCCTCTTCGGCCATTTGAGACAAGGCGCGCCGCACGGTGACGCGCGCCACAGAAAACTGTTGCATGAGGGCCAACTCACCGGGCAATCCTGTGTCAAACTTGCCTTCTTGCAATTTTTCGCACAAGACCAGATAAATCTGGTGGTACTTGGGCAAAGGCAAATTTTGATTCATGGCCACAGTGTTTCATCAGTCCTAATGACCTGTCAATAGGACATTCCATGAGACAAATCAAGTCCTTGGCCTGCGCCTCCTAGCAATCGGCCGTCTAAATGCGCTCAGCCTTGCCCTGGTAGATCAAGCGTATTGCGTTCTGAGTTCTCGTTTAAGCAATTTGCCGCTGGGGTTTTTTGGCAGGGCCTCTGCAAACACTACCCGCTTGGGCGACTTGAAACTGGCCATGTTTTGGTTGCAATGCGCCATCACTTCGGCCTCGGTCAGGGAGTGCCCCGTCTTCAGCACAATCACAGCCGTTACGGCCTCTACCCACTTGGGGTCAGGCAGGCCAATGACCGCCACTTCACTGACCGCGCTTAAGCGGTAAATCATCTCTTCGACTTCGCGACTGGCCACATTTTCGCCACCCGTTTTGATCATGTCCTTCTTGCGGTCCACCACGCTGATATAGCCCTCCTCATCGATGGTGGCCAAGTCACCACTGTGAAACCAATCGCCAGTAAAAGCGGCGCGGGTTTTTTCTGGGTCATTGAAATAACCCAGCATCAAATGTGGCGAGCGATGCACAATTTCACCCACCTCACCTGGCTTCACGTCTTGCATGTCGTCACTGACCACACGTGTTTCAACATTCAGCACAGCGCGGCCGCATGAACCGGGCTTGCGCAACTGGTCATCTGGGCCCAGCATGGTGGCCAAAGGAGCAATTTCGGTTTGGCCATACAAATTCCACAAACGTACTTTTGGCAAACGCGAAGCCAACTCCTTCAGAACCTCGACCGGCATGATGGAAGCGCCGTAGTAGCCCTTGGCCAAATGCGCAAGCTTGTCGGCATCAAACAAAGGTGAACGCAACAGCGCAATCCAGACAGTGGGCGGGGCAAAGAAGCTGGTGATTTTGTATTTCTCAATGAGCGCCAACAAATTGTCGGGCACAGGTTTAGAGGTGATCACATTGCTGCTGCCAATGTAAATGGCCGGCCCAAAAAACACATCGAGCTGTGCACAGTGGTAAAGCGGCAAAGCATGCAAGGCCAAATCGTTTTCTGCAATTTCAGCATTGACCACGCAACTCACGTACTGCCAAAGCACCGCGTCGTGGGTCAACATAGCCCCTTTGGGCATCGACTCTGTGCCACTGGTGTACACAATTTGGGCCAAGTCTTGGCTGGCCAAACCCGATTCGGGCAAGGCCTGGCTGCAAGCCGCCAACGCATGAAAGTTGTGCATGCCAGATACAGGCTCGCTGTCATCTTCCGATGGCAACCAAACAAACTGTTTGACCTGGGTTTCCAACTTGGCAGCCTGCTGGGCCAATTCTGCCAAACCACTGTCTGTGGCCAAGGTTTCTGCGCCAGCATGGCGCAAGATATAAGCCACTTCATCGGCCTTCAACATAAAATTGATAGGCACCATGACCGCGCCCATGCGAGCGAGTGCAAACCGCAATGCGGCAAAACCATGAGAGTTTCGAGCCAAGACCGCCACCCGGTCTCCCGGCTTCACACCCACACCCGAAAGACCCGCGGCAAGGCGCGACACCAGCGCATCGAATTCTGCGTAAGTCCAAGCCGTTTGGCCGCACACAATGCCCAGCTTTTGGGGCAATCGCAAAGCAGTGCGTCGCAGCGCATCGGCAATGGTTTGGCGCCTGACAGCAGGCGAAATAAGAGGCTGTGCCGCAGTTGACATTCAAAAACTCCAAATCAAATCGATAATGGCGACATTGAACTTGAAAATTGAGAGACTGCAATTGGCACTTCCACCACCCTCCCCCCGAAAACTGTCACATACGAGAACCGCAATCTATTCAGGCTTCGAGCGGGAAGACGGCATGTGGGACATTGAAGCCGCACTCACCGATGTCAAAACCTACAGTTTTGTCATCCCTAGCCAAGGCCCGCGTTTGGCCGGACAGCCTATTCACGGCTTGAACATTCGCCTCACCGTGGACGATCAATTCATCATTCACGATGTGCTCACTGACATGGCGCATATTCCCCATCCAGAATGCGACCAAGCCCCCCAAGGCATGCACAAATTGATTGGCTGCAC
>CAIODE010000375.1 GCA_903856875.1 uncultured Burkholderiales bacterium | reverse complement strand
GAGGCCGTTCTGCGCTAATGACCAAGCGATCGGGAAGAATGAAATCCACTGCGTCGAGAACACCGGCGTTGGCAGGCACATCAGGGAACACGTGTTTCAAAGCCACATAACATGCGGCCACCGCTGTGGCTTTGGAAATGTTGACAGGCCCTGCGCATTGCGCAGATGTGCGTGAAAAATCCAAAGTTAAACGATCACCCTTGACCGTCATGTCAAGCGCAATGGTCAGCGGCAAGTCGACCACACCATCGTTGTCCAACACATCTTCAAAGCTGTAGCAACCATCGGGCAAGCTGCCAATGTGCGAGCGCATGAGGCGCACTGCACGCGCCCGCAACTCGACCATGGCCTGCGCCACTTTGCCGTCGCCGTATTCATCTAGCAAACCATTCAAACGTTTGGCGCCCAATTCCAAGGCGGCCAGTTGACCATTCAAATCGCCCCAGAGGCTGTCGGGCAAACGCGTGTTAGCGCGCAGAATGGCCAAAACGTCTTCCTCTAAAACACCTGAACGCAAAATTCGAACAGGCGGAATTTGCACCGCTTCTTGCCAACACTCAGTGGCAGCAGGGTTGTAGTTACCTGGCACTGCACCGCCCACATCGTGCCAGTGGGCTGCCGAAGCCAAGAAGCAAAACAATTTGCCACCACGGAAAAACGGCCGCACCAATTTGAAATCGTTGGCGTGTGTACCGCCTTCATAGGGGTCGTTGAACAACCAAATGTCACCGTCTTGCATGCCGCCGCGCGTGGCAGCGGCTTTGGCAGCAGCACGCACAGCAAAGGCCATGGCACCCACAAACACGGGCAGGCCAGATTTACCTTGTACCAAGGTATCGCCAGAGACGCCGTCATAAATGCCGTGACAAGCATCGTGCGCTTCGGCAATGATGGGATTGAAAGCGCTGCGGTAAAGCGTGGCATCCATCTCGTCGGCAACTTGCTCTAGCCGTCCACGCAACACCGCCAGGGTCACTGGATCGAGCGCTGTTTTCAATTCCATCGTCTTCTCACTCATAGGGTATTTTGTTCGTTGTGTCAGTGGGTCTTGCAGAGTGCTGTGTCAGCCATGCGTTGTTTGAGCACATTGACCAAGCCACCCGCATTGACCATGTCCATCAAAAAAGATGGCACAGCATGGCATGTCAACACCTGGCCTTGTTCGTTTCTTACCTGAGGCGTGCCTTCGCAATCGATTTGCACAGTCTCGTTTTCTTGCAAACTTTCAGCTTCAGAACAGGTGAGCAACAACAAGCCCAAGTTGAAGGCATTTCTAAAAAAAAGTCCGCTGTAGGATGGCGCAATGACCGCTGCAATGCCCAATTGTTTCAGGGCACCCGCAGCCTGCTCACGCGATGACCCGATGCCAAAATTGGGTCCCGCCACCAACACATCGCCCGGCTTCACACCGGCTGCAAAATCTGTGCGATGAACTTCTAAGCAATGCGCCGCAATGACTTCAATGCCGTGCTTCATGTAGGCACCTGGCGCCAATGCATCGGTGTCGATGTTGGCGCCTACCCGCCATACTTTGCGAAATGCCAGTGCGTCTTGCGTCATGCCAGTACCTCGCGAACATCGGCAATATGACCTTTGAATGCAGAAGCCGCAACGGTTGCAGGCGAAGCCAAATAAACCTGAACACTGGCAGGCCCCATGCGGCCTTGAAAATTTCTGGCTGTGCTTGAAATCACGGTGGCACCTTCTTCAAAAGTACCGCCATAACCAGCGCAAGCACCACACGCATTGGGCAATACGCTGGCACCCGCATCGATCAAAATTTGCATCACGCCTTCTTTAGCAGCTTGCGCTTGATCCCGTGCGCTGGCAGGCGCCACCATCAGCTGCACACCTGCTGCTACTTTGCGGCCCTTCAAGACTTCGGCCGCAGCGCGCAAATCGGCCAGCTTGGCGCCCGTACAAGCACCAATGTAGGCCACCGAAGGCACGATGTGCGAATACTCACCCACAGCTTTGGTGTTTTCAGGGCTGTGCGGTGCAGCCACCTGCGGGCTCAATTGCGACGCCTCAAAATCAAAACGCTGGCAATCGGCGCCGTCGTCAGTTTCAAAATATTGACTCTGCTCAATGACAGCTTGCGAGACGCCCACCGATTTCAAATACTCACGCGTGGTGTGGTCGGCTGCGATCAGCCCCACTTGGGCTCCCATCTCGGCACTCATGTTGGAGAGGGTCATGCGCTCTTGCATACCCAAACCGCGAACGGTGTCACCCGCAAATTCAACCGCTTGGTAGTTGCCACCATTCATACCGAACTTGCCAATCATGTGCAACACCATGTCTTTGGCGCAAACACCTTTTTGAAGCGCACCCTGCCAAACCATTCTGAGCGTTTGCGGCACTTGCACCCAAATTTCGCCTGTGGCCACCACGCCCAACATTTCGGTGGCGCCAATGCCAAACATGTAGGTCCCAAAGGCACCCCCCGTTGGTGAATGAGAGTCGCCACCGACACAAAAATACCCAGGCTTCAGATGGCCGCGCTCAGGCAAGACCACATGGCAAATGCCCTCAGAATCAATCACGTGGGGAAGTTGCCACTCTTTGGCCACATCGCGTGTGATGCGAATGATTTTTTCAGAATCGGCGTCTCTAGCAGGCACATAGTGATCGAGCACCAACACCACCTTGTTTCGATCCCAAATTTCAGCACCGATCTCTGCCAACATGGGCTTCAAACGACGCGGCCCCGAAGAGTCATGAAACATGGCCAAATCAACTTGGCAAGTGAGCACGTCGCCCACGTTCACATGGGACTGGCCTGCGGCACGCGCAATGAGTTTTTGCGCCAGTGTCGAACCTGAAGTGCTGGCGCTGAGTTCTCCTGGCAATGCTCTTGTTGTGCTCATGACGGCCTCACATTCCCAAATAGGCTTGACGCAAGGTATCGCTGGCCAGCAACTCGGCTGGCAGCCCTTTGAAGCGAATCAAACCGTTTTCCATGACATAGGCGCGGTCTGCAATTTCCAAAGACTGCCCCACGTTTTGCTCAACCAACAAAACCGCCAAGCCGCTTGATTTAAGTTGGCCAATTAAAGTGAACATCTCTTCCACCAACAAGGGCGACAAGCCCAAGGAAGGTTCGTCCAAAATAAGCAACTTGGGTTCAGCCATCAAGCCGCGGCCAATGGCCAACATTTGCTGCTCACCACCACTCAAAGTGCCGGCGAGTTGTTGAATGCGTTCACGCAACCTTGGAAAGATGCCAAATATTTTTTCTAAATTTTGGTCACGTCTTTGTCTGCCGCGTGTGAAAGCACCCAGAGATAAATTCTCAAGCACATTCAGATTGGGGAAAACTTTGCGGCCCTCAGGCACATGAATCAAGCCCGCTTGTACCACTTTGCGGGCATGCCAGCCCGTTGTGTCTTGACCGTCAAAGTTCACTTGGCCGGCACGTGCTTTGACCAAACCACTGAGCACGCCATTCAAGGTGGTTTTGCCAGCACCATTGCTGCCGAGCAAGGCAACGGTTTCACCTGGCATCACTTCTAAATCAATACCGCGCAAAACCTCCACTGCGCCATAACCAGCCCGCACCTGCTTCACATTCAAAAGTGCGTTCATTCTGACAACTCCGCCTGACGCAAACGCGCTGCGGTACCGTGTCCCAAGTAGGCTTCAATCACTTGCGGGTGCCGGGTCACTTCAGCAGGCGTGCCTTGCGCAATCAATTGACCTTGGGCCAACACCCACACATGTTCTGCCAAACTCATCACCGCTTGCATCACGTGCTCAATCATGAGAACCGTGACGCCAGAAGCCGCAATCGCACGCACAACCGGAATCATTTCGCCAATTTCTTGAGGGTTCAAACCCGCCAACACTTCGTCTAGTAACAACAACTTGGGCTCAGTGGCCAAGGCTCTGGCCAACTCCAAGCGCTTGCGCCCCGCCACCGTCAAATCACTGGCCAGCTTGTCCAACTGATCGGCCAAACCGACACGCTCAGCCACTTGCGCCGCCATGGCCAGCGCTTGCGTTCTGGAGGCAGTGTGCAAATGCGCACCTACCGCAATGTTTTCACGCACTGTTTGAGCTGCAAAAGGTTGCACAATTTGGAAGGTGCGGGTCATGCCCAGTTTGGCATTCAAATGCGGCGCTTGCCCTGTAATGTCTTGACCCTGCAAAATGACACGCCCCGTGTCGGGCGTTAAGAAACCAGACAACAATGCAAACAGCGTGGTCTTACCAGCACCATTAGGTCCAATCAAAGCAGTGAGCGATCCTTCAGGCACAGACAGACTGACGTCTTGCACAGCTTTCAAACCACCAAATGAGCGACTCACGCCCTGCACTTGCAACAAAACTTGTGGCTTAGTCATTGCGCCTCCAAGACTTGGGCGAGTAGGTGGCTAAGCCCGCAATGCCGCGAGGCAAAAACATCACAATCACAATGAGCACAACACCATAAATGATCATGTTGATGCCCGGCATTTGGCCAAACAAATTGCGCGTGAGATCGGCCAACAAATGCAGCGCCAAGGCGCCAAGCACAGGCCCCCACAGGGTTCCTAAGCCGCCCACAATGGCCCCCACCAAGGCCTCTACCGAGGTGTGCGAACCGAAGCCAATGCCAGGGTCGATGTACTGAAAAACTTGTACATAAAAAGCACCAGCAGAGCCCATTAGGCCACCCGACAAAACCGTGGCCCAAGTTTTGACTTGAAAGGGGTTCACCCCCACAGCACGTGCGGCATCTTCGTTGTCGCGCACGGCTTGCAGATAAGCACCAAATCTGGAGTTGCGCAAATAAGCGGTGACACACAAAGCCAAAGTGACCAAGCCCAAGATGAGCCAAACAAAGCCTGCGCGAGATCCAAATTGCATGTTGCCCACAGACTCCCTCAAAGGAAGCATGAGACCCACACCAGCACCCGTGAAAGGCACAGACAAACTGACAATTCGAAATACTTCCGCAAAGGCCAAAGTGACCAGCGCAAAGTAAGAACCCTTCAGGCCATATCTAAACGACAAAGCGCCCACCCATGCACCCACCACTGCGGCCATCAACATGGCTGCTGGCAATGCAAACCAGGGGTTCCAACCCCAAGACAATTGGGCAATCGCTTGAAAATAGGCACCCGTTCCAAAAAACAAGGCGTGGCCAAAAGAGAACTGTCCGCCATAGCCACCCAAGACGTTCCAAGCTTGTGCAATCAGACAAGCAAACAAAGCCATCATCACGAAATTCAATGCGACACCGGAGTGTGTGAAAAACGGAATGGCCGCCACAATCCAAACGAACAACATGATGCTGAAAATATCTTTGCGAAGTGGGGTCATGAAAAACACCTCATGCCTTAGCCCCAAACAAACCTTCAGGCCGCAACAAAAGCACACCAATGAAAATCACGAAGATCCCCACCTGACCCAATGACTCGCCCAAAAACAAACCGCCAAAAGACTCCACCACGCCAATCAACAAACCGCCCAACAAAGCGCCAGCAAAACTGCCCATGCCGCCCAGCACCACCACCGTGAAAGCCACCAGCACAAAACCATTGCCCACTTGCGGATTGACGTAATAAGCGGGCAGCAAGAAACAAGCGGCAGCTCCCAAGCACGCCAAGCCCAAACCAAAGCACATGGCATAGACGTGTTCCACATCAATGCCCATCAATCGGGCACCTTGTTTTTCTTTGGCCACCGCCCGAATGGCACGGCCTAGGTCAGTTCGTTGCAAAATCAAAATGAGCAAAGCAGACACCACCAAGGCACCTGCAAAAGCCACCAACTTCGGCACCGACACCATGACCTGAGCAGCCTCAGGGCCAATGGCCACCGTACTCAAGGTGTAGGAAGTGTCGATGGTTCGGGTGTCTGATTTGAAAAACAGCAGGGCCATGTTTTCCATCACGATGGAAAGACCCAAAGTCACCAGCAAAATGTTTTCATCTTTGCCATGGCTGGCCCGGTTAATCACGATGCGCTGCATGGCATAGCCCAGCACAAACATGGCGGGCACCATGAGCGGCAAAGCCACATACGGGTCAATGCCCCAACGCTCTTTCAGTGCGTACACACCATAAAGCGCCATCATGAGCGAGGCCCCATGCGCAAAATTGATGATGTGCAACACACCATAGATCAAGGTCAACCCAAGCGCAATCAAAGCATAGACTGCGCCTGTGGTCAGACCATTGAGCAAGGCCGACAGCAAAATGCTGGCATCAAACATCATCAAACTCTTTTGCTAACCGACTCAAACAGAAAGCATCAAGCATTCAAGGGGAAGATGGGTTCCACTTCGCGGTAGTCGCGTGGCACGATGACCTTGATGTCGCCCTTGACCACTTGCGTCATCAAAGGTTGTGCACCCATGTTTTGGCCATTCACAAACTGTGTCGCGCCATAAGGCATGATGTGATTGGAGAAAGTGCTCTTGTTCAAAGCATCAATGATGGCCGCACGGTCGGTGGACTTGGCGCGCTCAATGGCATCGGCCAACAATGTCATGGCGGTATAAGTCATGAACACTTCGTAGCTGAAGAACTGACCTTGCGCTTCGACACGTTTTTTGAGTTCCAAAGAACGCTTGTCGCGGGGGTTGAACCAGTGGTTGCAATCAATGATGCCGTTGGCCGCTTCAGGAAACTCTTTCACAAACTTGTAGCTAGACGCTGCGCCGCCAAGCACTGAGTAAATGGCTTTCGGCGAAATTTTTTGCTGCTGCATGGTGCGAACCAACAACGCATATTCGTTGTAATAGTTGGCAGGAATCACGATGTCAGGATTGACCTGCTTGATGCGCAGCGCAATGTTGTTGAAGTCGCGCGTGGGGTTGGCATGTTTGATCACTTCTTTCACGTCATAGCCATAACCTGGCAATTCTTTGGACAGCAAGTTG
>CAIODE010000374.1 GCA_903856875.1 uncultured Burkholderiales bacterium | reverse complement strand
GCCGTGGTGCAAAGGCCCAACGGGCTGCACCGAGGTGAAAAGATTTTGGTATTCGGCCATTTCAATTTCCTCTCTTTAATCAGGTACGCCAGATGGGCATGTTGAGCCACCAGCTCCACCATTCAGGCCAAGCGCCAGTCCAAAACGGGCCACTCACCACAATACAAACAATACCGAACCAGACCGCTGCCAACGCTAAGAAAAGGCCTAAGCGGTGAATGCCCAAGGTACCCACTGAGTAACCAATCAGGTCGCGAAAGAAAGTGTCTTCGTGTTCTGGTGTCTTGACCACTTCACCCTTACCAGGGTTGGTAGCTGACAGCACCAAGCCGCCGTGCATCGACAGTGCAAGCGTGGTTGCAAAGAACAAGCTCGCCGCAATCATGTGCCACGGGTTGTAGTGGAAATGCAAGTACTGATAAGCGGTGTTGCTCACCCAGTCAAGGTGACTGTAGATGCCATAAGGAAATGCATGTCCCCAAGCACCCATGAGTATGGGGCGGATCACTTGCAAACTGACATAAGCCAAAATAGCCATGCTGAAAGCCACTGGCACATGCAAGCCCATGCCCAACTTGCGGCAAATTTCAACCTCACGCAAAGCCCACGACACAAACGAGCCGATGGCGCAGACCGTGATCAGTTGCCACAAGCCGCCTTCCATCATGGGCGCAAAACGCAAGCCATAAGAAATGTCGGGTGGGGCAATGCTAATTTGCCAAACGTTCCAAGTAGGGCCCATCGCAGCACCCCACAAAATCATGGTAGTGCCCGTGAGGACAAAAAATAGCGTCGTGATTCCAAAAAATCCGACATAGAAAGGACCGACCCAGAAATCAAACAGGTCGCCCCCAAAAATAGTACCGCCGCGTACACGGTATTTGCGTTCAAAACTCAGCATGGACATGGTTGCATCCTCCGACCGATTGACTGTTTGTGAGGTCTTGTAGGCTTCAAATTAAAAAATAAAAGGACAGACGCATCGTTCAAATGGATTGAGCGAATTGCGTCTGTCTGCGTAAAGACCAGAGGTCCTTACTTTTGCGGCAAAGCCGCGTTTTGTGGTTGCTGTGCTTTCGCCGCTGCGGCCTTGGCCGTATCGGGATGCCAGCTGTTGATGTTGTACCGATCGCCACTGATCTGAATCAGGTGAATCGATGTTGAAATGAAAGCAATCATCAGTCCAGTGAGAACAATTGCCTTGCGGGGATCTATTACACGCCACATGCGCCACATAGTAATTTCCTTTCTTAACTCAATTGAGAAATAACGGTATAGACAGAAGACTTCACGCCGTCCAAAGTGCCCGTAGAACCCTCTGCCCCAGGGAGCCAGCTGCGCCAGTCAAGGACCAGCAACTGTCCCGCTAAAGCGAGAACCATGAACACTAAAAATAGCAAAACATAGGTGACCCCATAACCATCAAAATGGTCGTGAGATTGAACCGTTGTCATGCGATCGTTCGGGTAGGTCATACATATCTCCGTTGAATGGTTTTTTTAGAACCAGGGACGCCAGATCCACACCAAGCTGTGGGCGAAGAAAGCTCCCACAGCCCACAACAGGTAGCCCTGTATGAAGTACTGGTGAAACTCTTGGGCTTCTTCGTCTGACAGCCCTGAAGGGTTAGCTGCATCAGTCATAGTTTGTGCCTCTTTCTAAATGCCTTTCGGCGACTCCCTGCACCCTTGCGGGTACAGGATGAACTGTTGTGGCTTTGAAACCGCAACAGGTGGACCCTCGGCCAGGCCGAAGGATTGGACGGGCCAACGAATTCAAGTTCACATCTTTCATGCATGTGCTCCTTCATTCGCTTGACCGAACAATTCTGTGAATCTTTCCGCTTCAACATGGGAGCGGCCGGTTTCCCGTGCATCTCGCTCCGCTTGATCGCGCATTCGTTTCGCTGCTGAAATTCGAACCAATACCGGCTGCTGTTCCAACAAATCGTCTAATCTGTCCTGTGCTTCCGGCTCCCACGGCACGGTGGTATTGGGCGCAGAGCGACCCAAGGTGCCTTCGATCTTGTCCATCTCCGTGCCCAATGGCAGGATGTGGAACAAGGCATCGAACAGGCCGTTGCAAAACTCTTGAATGATGTAAGTGGCGCCGGCATAACCCATGAACGGCGTGCCGGTATGACGGCGAATGATGGGCAGTGGAAAACTGGCTGGAATGAAACTGGTTTTCATCATGCCGCCACCACCGCACTCGGCCAAATAGATGCGTTCGTTGTAGCTGCCGTACAAAATGAGCGGCGTTTTTTCTGTGACCAGTTTGCGCACTTCGGCGTTGTCTGTTTTGGCACCTGCGATGCGCGAGATGGCAAAGTTGCAGGGCAGGCCCATTTCGTCTTCTAAGAAATGGCGAATGCCGCGCGTGTAGGTTTCGTTGGCCACGACACCAAAATTGGCGGTGCCAAAAAAGTCTTGTGTCACAGAGCGCCACAAATCCCAGATGGGCTTGATGGTGCTGTGCTTTTCTCTTTCGATGAAGGGCTCGGGATCGAGGCCGAGTAATTCGCCCAATGAGCGCAAGAATTTGGTGGTGCTGTGCAAGCCAATGGGGGCTTGCAAATAGGGCCGCTCTAAAGCTTCGCACAGCATGCGGCCAAATTCGCGGTACATGCAAATGTTGACATCGGCTTCGACCAAACGCGACACATCGGCAAGGTGCGAACCCAATGGGAAAACCATGTTGACGTCGGCGCCAATGCCTTGCACCAAGCGGCGAATTTCAGCCAAATCGCTGGGGCAGTTGAAGGTGCCGTAGCTGGGTCCAATGATGTTCACGCGAGGACGCTCACCCTCTTTGCGCTCGCGCTTGGGCACATGCTTGACGCCATATTGTTGCCACAGCCAGTACATAGCGCGGTTGGCGCATTGCCACTGATCTTCGTCGATGGTGCGAGGTAAAAAGCGTTGCAGGTTGGTACCTTCGGGCGTCACGCCGCCACCAATCATTTCTGCAATCGAACCTGTGACCACCACGGAAGGCAGATCGGGGTTGAGCGTGGCGTGCGCACGGCGCATGGCGCCCTCGGTGCCTTCACGACCCAATTGTTCTTCTGCCAAGCCCGTCACCACGATGGGCAACTCATGAGGTGGCAGTGCATCGGTGTAATGCAGCACAGACGTGACAGGTAAGTTCTCGCAGCCCACAGGGCCGTCAATGACAACTTGCAAGCCTTTGATGGCGGTGAACACATACACCGCTCCCCAATAGCCACCTGCGCGATCGTGATCTAGAACTAGCATCAGACCATGGCCTCCGCTTTGCGTTTTTTGGCTTGCTTCTCAAGCTGCCTGCGTGTTTCCGCTTCAAACTCAGGACGGTTTTGCGGGACACCCTGTGAGGTTTCCCAGACGCCTGCTGCATGGCCGGTGCCAGTGTCGCCAAAGAAGGCTTTCATTTCATCAAAGCGCGACTTGTTGGCAATGGCACCATTGATCACTTGGGCCAATGAACCTGCACCTGCTGGGCCCATCAGGGGGCGCGCAGAAATGAGGTTGGTGAAATACAAACTTGGAATGCTGAGTTCTTTGGCCGCTTGCACCACGGGTGTTGTACCAATGGTCAAGTCAGGCTTCCATTCATGCATGGCTGCCAAATCTTGTTCAAGCGATGCGCGGTATTGCACATGCACGCCATGAGCCTCAAGCCATTCACAATCTGGCGCGCTCCAAGGTGTGCGTGGACATGCTGTACCCACATAACGTAAATCGGCACCACTCTCAACCAACAAACGCGCCACCAACAACTCCGAGCCTTCGTAGCCACTGAGCGTGATGCGGCCTTTGATGGGGGACTTGGCTAAGCTGCCTTTGATGGCGCCTAACATGATGTTTTTCACCATGTCAATTTTGGCTTGCGGCACATTGGCAGCATTGCCAATGGCTTGCAACCAAGCTTCAGTGCCGTCATGGCCCACTGGGGCTGAACCCACAATGGGACGACCCGCCGCTTCAAACTCACGGATGCTGGCGGTGTAAAACGGATGGATGGCAGCTACGGCTGCGCAATCGAGCGCTGCATAAAGTTCGCGCCATTCGCGCGTAGGCACCACAGGGCCCGCTGCAAGTCCCATGGGCTCGAGCATGCGGCCAATGATCATGGGGTCGGCAGGAAACATTTCACCAATCATGGTGATGGTGGGCTTGTCGGAGCGGCCCGTGCGCGGCGCTTGAACAGGACCTGCCACAATTTCTTCGCGCGCATATTTAAGCATGGCGCCGGCCAAAACATCTTTGGCTTCTGCGTGCGTGGGCACACCGAAACCTGGCACATCAACACCAATGATGCGAACACCGTTGATCTCTTTGGGCAGCAACTGCAATGGCACACCGCTGGCTGTGGGTACGCACAAATTGATGATCACAATGCAGTCGTATTTTTCGGGATCTGCTTGGTCGTAAACAGTCTCGCGAATGTCTTCGAACAACTTGCCAGTCACCAGTGACTCTGAGTTGAAAGGCACATAGCCCACACTGCGACGCGCACCATAAAAATGCGAGGTGAAGGTAAGGCCGTACACACAGCAAGCGGAACCCGACAAAATGGTGGCAGTGCGGCGCATGCGCAGGCCGACACGCAAAGAACCAAACGCAGGGCACATGCTTTGCGGCTGATCGTGCGGTCCTGCTTTGGGGTCGACTGGATAGTCCTTGGCATATTGCGCCAGCACTTCAGATTTGCCTGAGGCTTTGGCTGCAGCCAGCATTTTTTCGCCACCAGAATGGCAACCCATGCCATCGCCATCGATGGCGGTGCTCATGCCAGCGGGTGCTTCAGTGAAGGGGACAATCGGAATCGTTTTGCTCATGATCTCAGACTTCGTCGTACACAACTTCAAGGGTAGGTTTGCTGGTGTCAGTCTTGCCGCACATGTCAAATTGCGTTGCAGGCTCAAGCACCACATCGCGACCTACAGCAGAAGCTGCAAACAGGCCCAGCAACTGGTCTTGTGTCATGGGGTTCGGGCGAATCGGCACTGATGTATGGACGTTGGCGGCCAACTCTGCAAACATGGGGCCCCAAACAGATTCGGGACGGCCAATGATTTCGTAACTAGCGCTCTTTCTGCGAATGTCTTCATTGGCAGGAATGGTGGACAAGACGGGGATACCGACCTTTTCGGCAAAGTTGGCAGCTTCACCGGTGCCATCGTCACGGTTGATCACCATGCCGGCCACACCCACATTGCCGCCCAACTTGCGGAAGTATTCAACCGCTGAACACACGTTGTTGGCCACATACAGTGACTGCAAATCGTTGCTGGCCACCACAATCACTTTTTGGCACATGTCGCGTGCAATGGGCAAACCGAAGCCGCCGCAAACCACGTCGCCTAAGAAGTCGAGCAGCACGTAGTCAAAACCCCACTCATGGAAGCCGAGTTTTTCGAGCAACTCAAAACCGTGAATGATGCCGCGACCACCGCAGCCGCGTCCCACTTCAGGGCCACCCAATTCCATGGCGTAAACGCCATCGCGTTTGAAGCAAACATCGCCAATGGCAACCGCTTCACCGGCCAATTTTTTCTTGGAGGAAGTCTCAATGATGGTGGGGCATGCGCGGCCACCAAACAACAAACTGGTGGTGTCACTTTTGGGGTCGCAGCCAATGAGCAAAACTTTTTTACCTTGCTGCGCCATCATGTAACTGAGGTTGGCCAGCGTGAAGCTTTTGCCAATGCCGCCTTTGCCATAGATGGCAATGATTTGGGTTTCCTTGGTGACCGCAGAGGTGGACACAGGCGTGGGTTCAATGGCCGCTTCAGTGCGCAAAATGTCGCGCATGAAATTCACGGGGGCTACAGAAGGAATCGAACTCGAGCTCATACTACTTGTCTCCAATCAAGAACCATCTTCAAACAATCGGCGTCGCCAAAGGCGGTGCGATAGGCGGCGTCGGCTTGGGTTGCATCTTGGTGATGCGTGATCAAACCGTCGAGGGACAAACGGCCATCGCCAGCCAAGGCAATGACTGCAGCCAGATCGGGGGGAGACCACTGTGCGGCCACACGAATGCGCGCTTCGCGCATGAAGGCCGGCGGAAAAACAAATGAAAGCGGTGTGTCGTAAAAACCTGCGAGCACCACTTCACCGCCTGGGGCCAAGCGGCCAATGAGTTCGTCCAGCAATGAACCTGCACCGCTCACATCGCAAATGCATTTGTAGTTTTTACGGGTGTCTGTGCTGGGGTCAATGACCTCATAGCCCACAGCGCCTGTGCGGCGTACGGGGTTGGTTTCCCAAACCACTGGATGGCCGCCAGCCAACACAGCCAGTCTGGCAATCATGCGGCCCAAAACACCGTGGCCCACAATCAAATCGGGTTGCTGAGTGCCGGGTGCGCTGTGAGCGTGATAGGCAGTGGCTGCCAATGCAAACAACACACCTTGCTCTGCCAATGTTTCTTGGATGGGCAAAGCGCGTGCAGAAGGCACCACCAATTTGGAGGCAGAGCCGCCAAATAAATTTTTAGCCTCTTTGAAACACTGTGAGCCGGGTATGTACACCCGAGTGCCAACTTTCAAAGTGGCTTGATCACCGGCATCGACCACACGGCCGACGGTTTCATAACCGGGCACTAAGGGGTAGCCCATGCCAGGAAATGCGGGCATGGTGCCATCCCAAAGCAGGCGCTCTGTGCCAGTGCTGATGCCACTGAACTCAACCTCGACTTTGACGTCTGCCGAGCCCATTTCAGGCAAGGACAAACCTGTCAAAGCCAATGACTTGGGTTGTTTGAAAACGATAGCGGTGGACTGCATGACTGTATATTTACTCTTACAATGATTTGTGTCAACAAATATTTACAAATAAATCCATTTACAGGTGTAAACCCTGTGACT
>CAIODE010000373.1 GCA_903856875.1 uncultured Burkholderiales bacterium | reverse complement strand
GGTGTAGCGCTTCACCAGATCGCTCATGGGCTCGGAAAACAAGGCCGACCAGGCCTGTGACTTTTGATCGAATTGGTTTTTAGACATTTTCAGATTTTATCGGTTTGCGTGGCTTGTGATGCCTGCGGCCAACTTCAGGGGCCTTTTGTCGTGCTAGCATTTGATTTAATTGAAAAATTACGAACAAGTGACAGCTTAAAACCCCTTATGACCTCCAATTTACAGCGCCCCATCGTCATCGCCACGCGTGAAAGCCGTTTAGCCTTATGGCAAGCGGAACACGTACAGTCCATTCTCCGTTCTCGTGGCCACACCGTCCAGTTGCTTGGAATGACCACATTGGGCGATCAAATCTTGGATCGAAGCTTGAGCAAAGTTGGCGGAAAAGGCCTCTTTGTGAAGGAGTTGGAGGTGGCATTGTCAGAGGGGCGTGCCGACATTGCCGTCCACTCCCTCAAAGATGTGCCCATGGACATGCCAGAAGGCTTTGAATTGGCCTGTGTGATGGAGCGGGAAGACCCCAGAGATGCATGGGTTTCAGCCCAATATCCCACCCTCATGGATTTGCCACAAGGTGCTGTGGTCGGAACCTCGAGCCTGCGCCGAACCGTTTTGCTAAGAGCACTGCGCCCTGATTTGAAAATTGAGCCTTTGCGTGGTAATTTAGACACGCGCTTGCGCAAACTGGACGAAGGGCACTATGCCGGCATTATTTTGGCTGCAGCGGGTTTGAAACGCTTGGCATTGTCTGACCGAATTCGCCATATCTTTGACACCGACCAAATGTTACCGGCGGCAGGGCAGGGTGCCTTGGGCATTGAAATTTGTACCGGCCGAGCCGACTTGATCGATGCCTTGAAGCCCTTGGCCCACTCAACTTCTTGGTTGGCCGTGGCGGCAGAGCGTGCCGTCAGCCGGGCCATGGGCGGCAGTTGCTCCATGCCTTTGGCGGCGCATGCCACATTGACTGGCGCCACATTGAGTCTGCGTGCGGCATGGGGTGACCCAGAAGGGGCAAGCACCTTGGTCACGGCTCTAACTGTTGCTGATGTGGGCAGTCTTGAACAGGCTGAAAGCTTAGGGACTCAAGTGGCGGCAGAGCTGAGGCGCGGCGGTGCCCACTGATGCATCTCGCCACAAGGCCATGACGCAAGTTGTGGTCACACGGCCTGAGCAAGATGCAAGCGCTTGGGTTCAATCATTGAATGAAGCAGGTTTCAAAACCATTCGATTTCCATTGCTCGAACTGTCTGAGTTTTTAACCACACAAACTGCGTTAGATGCTTTGGTGCTTTTAAAACGGAGTCAAGCGGTCATGTTTGTCAGTGCCAATGCCGTTCGATTTTTGGCGCACGCACTTCGCCATCAGCCCGATTGGGTTGAGCACTTTCAGGTGGCGCGTGCTTGGTGCACGGGTCCGGGCACAGCGACCGCTTTGGTGCAATGCGGTATTTCTGAAAGCCAGATTGATCAACCCGCAGCGCAGTCAAGGCAACTCGATTCAGAGGCCCTGTGGGATGTCGTTGCATCCCAAGTTGTTCAAGGGATGAATGTGCTGTTTGTTCGCGGTGCTGATGAGTCAGGAGCAACATCGGGACGAGATTGGCTGGCCTTAGAACTTGAAAAAGCACACGTCAAGGTTTCTGCCATTGCTGCCTATCAACGCACCCCCACCCCATTGACAGAGGCTCAAAAGGCCCAAGTTCAACAATTCATTGCTGACGGCGCCATCTGGGTGTTCAGCAGTTCAGCGGCCCTTCAAGCCCTTGTTGCTCAGTGCCCGCTGGCCAATTGGTCAATGGCCAAAGCCACGGTCACCCATCCCAGAATAGCTGACTCAGCTCAAAAAATGGGTTGGGGCGCTGTTGCTATTGCCCCACCAGGGCTCAGTTCATTGCAGGCGTCTATAAAATCGTTGGCATGAGCACTGAAAATTCCAAGGACCCGGTTGTCCAGCCTGCTTTCACACCGATGCAGGACACGACGTCGAAGCGACGACCATTGATCTTTTGGTTGCCTGTGCTGTTGGCCGTCGTAGCGGTTCTTTTCAGTGGATTGCTATGGGAGAAGCTTTCTCGCATTCAAGGCCAACTTGCAAGGCAAAGTGCAGACGCAGGTCAGCAATCTTTGGAAGCCAAAGCTTGGGCCAAGCAAGCGCAAGACAGCGTGAAAGACAGTGCAGCCCGGATGGCCTTGGTTGAGTCTAGGTTAGGTGAAGCAACGCTTCAGCGGGCGCAACTTGAAGAACTCATTCAAACTTTGTCGCGTTCACGCGATGAAAACTTGGTTTTGGACATTGAATCTTCTTTGCGACTGGCCCAGCAGCAGGCTCAATTAACCAGTAGCTTGGAGCCTCTCTTGGGCGTTCTCAAAACCGCCCAATCGCGTCTTCAAAGAGCATCCAATCCGCGCTTGATTAACATTCAACGTGCCATCGATCGAGACCTTGAAATTGTTAAATCAATTCAAATCACAGACCTACCTGGTATGTTGTTGGTGTTGGATGAAATTGTGGCCTTGGCCGATGAGTTGCCTTTGGCCAATGAAATGAACCGATCTTCAGTGGCCCCCTCTAAATCAGTGGATGCCAATCTGACGACCCCTCAGAACTCGGCTTGGTGGAATACAGTTCTCAACCGTATCATGCTGGAGGCGCGTGGGCTATTGAGGGTGAGCCGCATCGACAGTCCAGAGGCAGCACTCTTGGCCCCTGAGCAAGGATTTTTTCTGCGTGAAAATTTAAAACTCAAATTGCTCAATGCAAGGCTGGGTTTGTTGGCCAGACAAAACGATGCAGCCCGCGCAGACATGCAAGCAGTGGCTGTGGTCTTGAAAAAATATTTCGATCCTGGTGCTCGCAAAACACAACATGCACTGCAATTGTTGGAGAAAGCGCAAGCATTAAGCAAAGGCAATGCCATTCCAAGACTCGATGGCTCGATGGCTGCATTGGCCACGGTCTCCTCTGGAAAGTAAAACGGCATGCGCGCTGCTCTTTGGCTCATGAGTTTGTTTGCGGTGGCTGTGGCCACAGCTTTGCTGGCTTCCAACAACGTAGGTACGGTTGCCATTTTCTGGACACCCTACCGCGTCGATGTGTCGCTGAATTTGGTTTTGTTTGGCTTGGTCATGACTTTGTTGACCTTGCATTGGGCGCAACGCGCACTCACTGCCTTGTTTGAGTTGCCTCGGCAGGCCAAGCGCTGGCGCTTGCAACAAAAGGAACGTGCGGCGCATGGTGCTTTGCTCGATGCCATGGCCCAGTTTATGGAAGGCAGATTTTTGCGCGCACGCAAATCCGCCGAACTGGTGCTTGTCAGAGAAAAGTCTTTGTCCGATGGCGGCGAATTACTGGAACACGCCGGCGCCTTGCGTTGTGTCGCGCATATTTTGGCGGCTGAATCTGCCCATGCATTGCATGACAAAGTCACACGCCAGTCGCATTTGGATCAGGCCTTGCAGGAGCCCGCTGGCGGCTTTGCCAATCTGCGTCAATCATTGATGGAAGGCAGCATGCTGCGTGCCGCTCGATGGGCGCTGGATGACAGAGATGCTTCAGAGAGCTTGCTTTGGTTAGATCGATTGCCACTCGGCGTATCACGTCGTACATTGGCCATGCGCTTGCGCTTGAAGGCTGCGCGCTTGGCGGGTGAATCATCGCAGGCTTTAGACACCGCGCTGTTGCTGATCAAGCACCGTGCTTTTGCTTCAGAAGCTGCCGAAAGCATGATTCGCAGCTTGGTTTTTGAATTGATTGC
>CAIODE010000372.1 GCA_903856875.1 uncultured Burkholderiales bacterium | reverse complement strand
CGCATACACAAGCCAAAAGGCGGTAAATGGTATCAATAAGTGAATTGGCGTGTAGCCCCATATATTGGGTAGTCCATAGTCTCTGATGAATATGGCAGAGACGGCAGATACGATCATCATAGAGACCCAGCCATAGCCAATCGCTCTGTGAATCCAAGGTCTTTTTGTTTGACCCAAACGAGCCCACATCGCAATGGGACCAATGACCAAAGCAATCAATGATGCGGTCATATGAACTGCAATGATGGGACTCATTTGCATAGCGATTTTTCTCTCGGCTTGATTAGAAGTAGTTTACTCAAGGTCCAAGGTCACAAACTTTATTCAAAAGTTCTAACAATTGAACCCAATCGTTTGCTATAATTTTTGGCTCAGGCTCTTTAGCTCAGTCGGTTAGAGCGATGGAATCATAATCCACAGGTCCGCGGTTCGAATCCGTGAAGAGCCACCAAACTTAGAGCCCCCCGTGTTCGCACTGGGGGCTTTTTTCATGACCTTGTCGTGGTCACCTGGAAGGTCTGCATGCACGCTGACAATCGCCGCGGTATTTTGGCCATGAGCCTGGCCATGGCACTTTTCATTGCCAACGATGCGCTGGTTAAGCAAGTCAGTGCTTCCTTGCCCGGCCCCCAACTCATTTTCATTCGCGGTCTCATGGCCACCACCTTGGTGCTCATCATGGCGCAAGCCATGGGGCATCTCAAAAACTGGCGCCTCATGCTGAACAAGCGCTTGTGGCTAAGAGGCTCTGTCGATGCCGCGGCATCACTTACTTACTTAACAGCGGTATTTCACCTTCCCTTGGGCAATGCAACGGCCATCAACCTCGCCTCTCCATTGTTCATCACGGTGTTTGCCATTGTTTTCTTCAAAGAGCAAGTTACATTGCAGCGAGGCTTGCTCATTTTGTTGGGCTTTGGTGGTGTGTTATTGGTAGTTCAACCCACTTCTGAGGGATTTAATGTTTACGCGTGGATAGCCGTTTTGGCTACTTTATTTCATGCTACGCGCGACACACTTACAAGGGCCATTGGCCTACATGTACCGGCACTTCTGATAACTTTGTCTACCGCTGTTTCTGTTGCAATAGCTGCTGGCGGCATTACGCTCACTCAAACTTGGACGCCTGTAGACAGCACTTCGCTGGCTTTACTTTTCAGTGCATCGCTGTTTCTATCTATAGCCTACTATTTGCTGATTGTCGCCATGCGTTCAGGTGAAATGAGTTTGGTGGCTCCGTTTCGATACAGCGGTTTGCTGTTTGCATTGCTCATTGGCTATGTGGTGTGGGATGAAGTACCCAACTCGCTTGGATGGACAGGTATTTTTCTATTGGTCATATCGGGTTTGCTCATTCTTCGATCAGAGCGCCTTAAGACTCCAAGCTGATGTTGGCTTTGCGCACCACTTGCGCATATTTTTCAATTTCTGACTTTAAGAATTGAGCAAACTTATCTGGCGTGCCAGACAAAGAGGCAATGCCGCCTTTTTGAAATGCTTCCAGCACAGCCGGCGACAAAAGTGCTTTATTCACCTCAGCGTTCATTCGTTCAACCACTGCATCTGGCGTGTTGACCGGCGCCAGCAATCCGTTCCAAGAATTGGACTCAATGTTCACGCCTTGCTCTGCCAACGTGGGAATATCTGGTGCATAAACAGATCGCTTTGCAGTGGCCATGCCAATTGCAATAAGTTTCTCAGACTGAATATGGCTTCTAAATTCTGGCCAATTGCCAAACATCATGGTAACTTGCCCACCCAACAAATCTGCAAGCGCAGGCGCCTGACCTTTATAGGGCACATGCACCCAGTTCATGCCCATTTGCTGAGCCAAGGCAGCGCCCGACAAGTGCGCCGAAGTGCCGTTGCCAAATGAGGCATAACTCACTTTGTCTGCAGCACTCACACTCATCGATTTCAAGTCAGCCAATTTTTTAATGCCACTCCCGGGGTGTGTGGCCAGCACATGCTCTGACATGCCCATGAGCGCCACCGGCCTTAAGTCTTTGAGGGTGTCGTAAGGTAATTTTTTAACCAGTGTTTGATTGGCAGCAAAGCTGTTTGCCACGGTGACAAAGCTATAGCCGTCGGCAGCCGATTTGGCAACAGCGTCCACGCCAATGACTGTACCGCCTCCGGCTTTGTTTTCCACGACTACAGATTGACCCAGCGCTTTGGCCAATTCAATGGCCACCAAGCGAGTGACGAAATCTGTGGTGCCGCCAGGGGTAAATGGCACAAGCAATTTGAGTGGCTTGGAGGGCCAAGCCAATTGAGCCTGAGCCAAAGAACTGGTGAAGGCATAAGTGGGTGCAGCAAGTGCCAGATTCCACTGTGCGACTTGACCAAGCCACCGGCGGCGAGAAATTGTCATAACATGGCACCTCTGAATGAACCAAAATAATAACTGACATTCCAACACACTGAAGCCCTAGGGAGACAACATGATTCAAATTCAAGCAACCCGCAGATCTGTCTTACAAAAATCTGCAACTTGCCTTGCATTCACTGTTCTTTGCGGGCTCAGCCTCAACAGTTGGTCACAAACGTCAAACCCAGCCAGCAATTGGCCCAACAAACCCGTCAAATTCATCGTGCCCTTTGCCGCAGGCGGCGCCAACGATTTGTTGGCTCGAGCAGCGGCTGAAGGCGCATCTAAAGTGTTGGGTCAGCCCGTGTTGATAGACAACAAACCAGGGGCAGGTGGAACGCTAGGCACCATGCTGGGCATTAAAAGTGCGCCCGATGGCTACACATTTTTAATCAGTGCCGCCGGTGTGATTTCAAACACCATGATTAAAAAGTCTTCGCCCTACAAAGACAACGAGCTTGTCCCTGTGGTCATGATTGGCTTGGCGCCTTCCATCATTGTTACATCTGCCAAATCTAAGCACAATAATTTGAAAGACTTCATTGAGTTTGCAAAGCAAGGTCAAGGCGCTCACTTTGCCACGGCTGGCACTGGCAGCACGCCGCACTTTGTGTCCGAGATGATGAACATGCACTACGGCACCAAGCTCATTCCTGTCCCCTACAAAAGTGGTTCTGAAGGATCGACCGCCGTCATGGGTGGACAAGTGGAAGGTACTTCTGAGGCCAGCATTGTTTCGCTGCCGCACATTCAAAATGGTGGCAAGTTCAAAGCTTTGGCCACCACTTGGACGAAGCGAATGTCTGCGGCACCAGATCTACCCACCACCGCCGAGTTGGGTTACCCCGAGGTTCAAATTGCCCACTGGGCAGGCATTCATGCGCCGGTAGGTGTAGCGCCAGAAATCATGGACAAATTGGCAGCCGCCGTAGACGCTGCAATGAAGAACCCCGCAATTACGGACCGGCTAAAAAACATGGGCATTGAGCCCGTGGGTGGCACACGCGCCAGCTTCAACGAATTTGTGAATGCAGAGCGGGCCAAGCTGGGCGGCATCGTTCGCGCCTCAGGCATGAAAGAAGACTAATGACACTCTCCTCTCCAAGCCTTCACCCAGGCACATTGCTGCGACAAAAAGTCAATGCCAAAAACGGCCTATTGGTAGCCGGTGCGGCCAATGCGTTGGCTGCAAGGGTCATTCAACAAGTTGGTTTTGAAGCGGTCTACCTTAGCGGCGCTGGCATTACCAATACTTTCTACGGCATTCCCGACTTGGGCTTTATTGGTCTTAGCGATTTAGCACAACACACTGCAGCCACAAGAGATGCCGTTGATCTGCCCATCATTGTGGATGCCGACACAGGCTTTGGCAACGCATTGAATGTGCGCCAAACTGTGCGTACCTTAGAGCGATCTGGCGCCAATGCCATTCAACTTGAAGATCAACTCATGCCTAAAAAATGTGGCCATTTTGCTGGCAAGGCTGTGGTTTCAGCAGAAGAGATGATTGGCAAAATCAAGGCAGCTGTCGATGCGCGTCAACACCCAGATTTCTTAATCATTGCTCGCACCGATGCACGCGCAGTGTTGGGCCTCAATGAAGCGCTTGACCGAGCAGCCGCCTATGCAGAACATGGTGCCGACATGACTTTTGTGGAAGCGCCAGAAAGTGTTGAAGAAATGCAGCGCATTGCCAAAGAACTCAGGTGCCCGCAAATTGTGAATGTGGTGATTGGTGGCAAAACACCAACACTTGCTCAACCCGTGTTGGCTGAGATGGGATTTGGCTTGGTGCTCTATGCCAATGCCGCGCTTCAGGGCGCTGTTCGTGGCATGACCCAGGCGCTTACCTTGCTCAAAAATCAAGGATGTATTCAAGAAGACGCCAGCTTGGTGGCCACATTTGCAGAGCGCCAAGCATTGGTTCAAAAACCATTGTTTGACGCTTTGGAAGCCAAATACAAGTAATTGACGAAGGCGTAGGGGAGCATGGTACTTACCCTTTAGAGATGCAAGAAAACCTGCTTGGAATCGACCGTGTTGGTATGCAAAACCTCAATGCCATGTTTCTCAAAGCGCTTTGTTGTGAGTTGTTAGGCTTGTCTTATGAGTATTTGTACGATGTTCTCGGGCAAGCTCAGACTTCATAATAATCGTCAACGCAAAATTTTGCTAACGACCTTCTGGAGTTTTTGATGACCTATGTAACCCGAGAGAACATCACCGAGCAAGTCTTGGAAGTTTTTGAGAGAACCCCAGACCCTCGCCTTAGAGAGGTCATGCAGTCTCTCGTGAAGCACCTTCACGCCTTCATTCGCGAGGTAGAGCCTTCCGATGAAGAGTTTGAAATGGGCTGCAAATTTGTGGTGGGCTTGGGGCAAAACACCAACGAGAAAAAGAACGAGGCCATTTTGGCTTCCGATATTTTGGGCGCCTCTACCTTGATCACCCTGATCAACAATGT
>CAIODE010000371.1 GCA_903856875.1 uncultured Burkholderiales bacterium | reverse complement strand
TTGGTGCGCGAAATTTCCACCTTGGGTGGCAAGGTAGAGGGGCTTGTGTCTCCGGCTGTTTTAAAGGCCCTGCAAGCCAAGCGTTAAATATCGGCTGCTTCCACCATGAAGCGAACGCGTTTTTGGCCTTGCCATTCGTCCACATCCAATCGGAATGCCAGTTTCACGCGAGCTGGCAAAGGCTCTATGCGGCCAAACCAAATGCCATCGACTGGCTGACCTTGGTGTTTGAGTTTGAGGGCGAGGTGTTTTTCGCCTACCAGTCTTTGAGAGACGACCTCCACTTCTTCGCTGAACACAGGCGGTGCAAAACCCTGACCCCAAACCTCTTTGTGCATCACATCAATGAATTCAACACGGCGGTATTGCGGTTCTAAGGGGCCGTCAGTTTCGAGCTTGCGTTGAAGCGTGGCAGGTGACATCAGCGCTGCGGCCACTTCCATGAAACAAGCTTCAAACAATTCCAAATGTTCTTCTTCAATGGTGCAACCCGCGGCCATGGCGTGACCACCAAAGCGCAGCAAAATCTGCGGATGCTTTTTGGCCATGAGGTCAAGGGCATCTCGCAAATGAAAACCTGGAATCGATCGGCCTGAGCCTTTTAATTCATGCTCTTTGCCTGGCGCATTGCTGGCTGCAAAGACAAAGCAGGGCCTGTGAAATTTGTCCTTGATGCGCGAAGCCACGATGCCCACCACCCCTTCGTGAAAATCGGGGTCGAAGACGCAAATGGCTGGCGGCGGTTCATCGCTGTCATCAAACAAGGACTCAGCGATTTCCATGGCTTGCTGGCGCATGTCGCCTTCTATGTCGCGACGCTCTCGGTTAATGGCATCAAGCTGTCTGGCCAACTCATCGGCTCTGGCGGCATCGTCGGTGATCAGGCATTCAATGCCCAGTGTCATGTCTGACAAGCGACCTGCGGCGTTAATGCGAGGGCCCAATGCAAATCCAAAATCAAAGGTGGTGGCTACTTTAGCTTCGCGGCCAGCGGCTTTGAACAAAGCCAGCATGCCGGCAGGCATCGAGCCTACTCGAATGCGTTTCAAGCCTTGTGCCACCAAGCGGCGGTTGTTGTTGTCAAGTTTCACCACATCGGCCACAGTGCCTAGTGCCACCAAGGGCAGCAGCGCATCGAGTTTGGGTTGTGACTCGGCAGTGAAAATGCCGCGCTGTCGCAACGCTGCACGCAGCGCCAACAACACATAGAACATCACGCCCACACCTGCCAAGGACTTGCTTTCAAATTCGCAACCCGGTTGATTCGGATTCACAATCACTTCTGCAGTTGGCAAGGTGGCGGCAGGCAAGTGATGGTCGGTAACCAAGACCTGCAAGCCCAGAGCCTGTGCTTGCGCAACACCTTCCATGCTGGCGATGCCGTTGTCGACGGTGATCAAAACATCGGCACCCGATTGCTTCACGCGATCTGCGATGGGGGCGGTCAGGCCATAGCCATCGACCACGCGGTCGGGCACGATGTAGCTGACATTGTTTGCGCCCAACATGCGCAGACCCCGCACGCCCACTGCGCATGCTGTGGCGCCATCGCAATCGTAATCTGCCACGATGCAAAGGCGCTTGTTGGCGGCAATGGCATCTGCCAACAAGCTGGCTGCTTCCTGTGATCCCTTGAGTGTGGTGGGCGCCAACAACTTAGCCAAGCCATCGTCTAATTCTTCAGGACTCACAATGCCTCGTGCCGCAAACAAGCGCGAAAGCAAAGGATGAATGCCAGCTTGTTCAAGGGCCCATGCACTTCGGGGGGGTACATCCCGCGTCAATATTTTCAAACTCATGGGGCAGAAACTCCGGAGGTCAGGGCGCGCAATTCTTTGATCACAGAAACAGGTTGAATCAGTCGGTGCAGTTTGTTGAGCCAAGAGACTGGCTGGGGCCGATAGTGCCGCCAAGATGTTTCACTGCAAAGCGTGAGAGAGACGTCGTGATTTTGATCTAAGGCTTGGTACAAAGATTGGCAAAGCGTGGCGTCAAGGCGTTCCCAGGCTTGTTGCCACAGTTTGGCGTTGGAAGCTTGCATGGTTTCACGCAAATCAAGTGCAATATACAAGTCTGCTGTATCTGGATAAAGCTGGTCTGGACTGCGATGCAGCCAAAAAGAATTGACGGTCCAGCGGCCCTTCAAACTGCGCTCGTCGTTCACGGGGTGTTGGTACAGCAACATTTGCATTTCACTTTGCAAGCTTTGCAAAGTTTTGGCGCGCTGATGTTCTGGCATCCATGGCTTGATGTTTTGACCAACAACACGGTCAATGCTGGCCAAGGGCAAGCCATCCAACAGATCGCCTGTGACGCGCCAAACCAAGGGGCTTTCATAAACCACTTGAAGCCCGTCTTCCTCGAAGTAGGGTTGTATGGCAGACAAGAGTTTTCTTGATTCGTCTTCGTTCAAAGCCAGTTCTTGGGGCTTCAGCAAAGTGACTTCGTTCATGCCGACTTGCCAGTGGCAAGGGGTCATGATGGCTTCTTTTCCCAAGAATGGCTTGGCACCTGTCAGCTCAGGGGCCGATTCGTGCGGCATGAGAAACGCATTGACGCCTTCCGGTGGGGTGCTTAATTTCGAGACGCAGACCATGCGACTGAGTAATTTTTGCAAATTGGGCAAATACAATGTGGCCAGAGCATCGTTCATTGCCGCGCGAAGGGCTTCAGATTCAAGGGCTGCGTAGGCAATCACCCCATGTCGGGTGGGTGCTCGGTCCTGATTGACCTGCGGTGTTTCGGTGCTTGGTAAAGCTGCGTTCATGACCGTATTGTCAGGGATGACACAATGTCCCTTTGTGACAGTCGGCTTGCGGCGCCATCAGTGCTTTTGAAAGTGGCCTTGAATGAGTTTTGAATTTGCTTACGAGTGGGTGTTGGGTTGGCGCTATACCCGCGCAGGACGGGCCACGCGTCGCAATGGCTTCATCTCTTTTATTTCCGGTGTTTCGATGCTTGGCATCGGCCTTGGCGTGGCCGCACTGGTCATTGTCTTGTCGGTCATGAATGGCTTTCAGAAAGAAGTGCGCGACAGAATGCTCAGCGTGGTCTCGCACATCGAAGTTATTTCTGCCGATGGCGGCGCCTTGGACAATGTGAATGAAACGCTTCAGCAAGTTCGCGCCAACGCCAACGTGATTGGGGCTGCACCCTTTATTTCGGCGCAGGCCTTGCTGGCCAGGGGTGAAGACATGAAGGGCGTTTTGGTGCGAGGCATTGATCCTGCGCTAGAACCAGGTGTGGTTGATTTGTCAGTGGACTCACAGCTCAAAAATTCAGGTGTACCTGGTATCAAGGCGCTGGTTCCTGGTGAGTTTGGGGTGGTATTGGGCATTGATTTGGCCAGGCAGTTGGGTTTGCGAATCGGAGACCCCGTGACGCTGATTTCACCCAATGGCCAAGTCACACCGGCGGGTGTATTGCCGCGTCTCAAACAAATGCAGGTGGTGGGCATTTTCAATTCGGGCCACTACGAATATGACGCTGCATTGGTCATGATGCATGTGACTGATGCAGGCAAAATTTTTCGCATCGAAGGACCTACTGGCATTCGCTTGAAAATCAAAAATTTAATTGAAGCACGGGCTGTTGCACGCGAGCTTGCACCTGCTTTGCCAATGGGCATGGCCATTCGCGATTGGACGCAGCAAAACAGAACTTGGTTTGCTGCCGTACAAGTAGAAAAACGCATGATGTTCATCATTCTCACACTC
>CAIODE010000370.1 GCA_903856875.1 uncultured Burkholderiales bacterium | reverse complement strand
GGGAATGCGTTGATGCCGGCAATGCCGTTGAATTTGCCCTGCATCTCGCGCGCAATTTCAAGTGTCGTGCGCTTGCGCTCGTCCCAGTCGACGGCTCGGTAGATCACATTGCCTTGCGCCACCGTGGGATTGCCCAAGTTGGCAAAAATTCGGTCGAATTCCGGATAATCGTTGCCAATTTTTTCAAGGGTCTTGGCATATTTATCGGTGAAGTCCAAGGTCGAACCATCGGGTGCCGTGATGGTTGCCAAAATGGTGCCACGGTCTTCCAATGGCGAGAGTTCTTGCTTCATGGTGGGATAAACCAACACGATGCCAACGCCACAAGAGGCCATGATCAAGACCACCAGCCAGCGCGCTTTTTTCAAAACCAGTGTGAGTAAGCTCTCATAGCCATTTGACAGACCCGTTAGGATTTTCTCCATGAACCTGTCAAAGAAATTCGGGTTGGGGTTGTGTCGCAGCAGCAATGCACTCATCATGGGTGAGAGGGTGAGTGCCACCACGCATGAGACCAGTACTGCGCCAGCCAAGGCCAATGCAAATTCACTGAACAATTTACCCGTTCGCCCTGGCGTGAACGCCAAAGGTGCAAACACGGCCGCCAAGGTAAGCGACATGGCCACAATGGCAAAGCCAATTTCTTTGGCGCCCTTGATGGCCGCAGAGAAGGGATCAAGGCCCTCTTCAATGTGTCGGTAAATGTTCTCCAGCATCACAATGGCATCGTCCACCACCAAGCCGATGGCCAACACCAAGGCCAGCAAGGTCAAGGTATTGATTGTGAAACCAGCCAAGGCCATGATGGCAAAAGTACCAACCAAACTCACGGGAATGGTCACGATGGGAATGATAGAAGCACGAAAGGTTCGCAGGAAAACAAAAATCACAAGCGCGACCAACACAACAGCTTCCACAATGGTTTTGAAAACGCTCTTAATGGATTTGTCAATGAACACTGAGTTGTCGTTGGCCACATTGATCACAAGCTCACCCGGCAAATCCTGTTGCAACTTAGGCATCATTTCTCGAACACCTTTGGACAATTCCAGAGGGTTGGCTGTGGCCTGTCGAATCACGCCAGCAGAAATAGAGGGCATGCCATTCAAACGGACTCGACTGCGGTCATCGGCAGCCGCTTCTTCAACTTTGGCTACGTCGCGAATCTTGATGGGAAAGCCATTGACATTGCGAATGGTGATGTCACCAAACTGCCCTGCTTTGATGAGGTCGGTTTGCGATGTGACACTGAACTCGCGCTGCTGCGACTCAATGCGCCCTGCAGGCAACTCCAAGTTGCTGCGGCGAATGGCATCTTCAACGTCTTGAGATGTGAGGCGGTAAGCCGCCATGCGCTCAGCATCCAACCAAACCCGCATGGCATATTTGCGCTCTCCGTAAATGCGAACGTCGGCGACGCCGGTCACGGTTTGCAGGCGCGGCTTCACAACTCGATTGATCAAATCATTGATTTGGAGCGGCGACAGGGTGTCGCTGGAGAAGGCTAACCAAATGACAGGAAAGGCATCCGCCTCCACCTTGGCAATGACGGGTTCTTCAATGGCTTGCGGCAAACGGCCGCGAATTCGCGAGGTTCGATCGCGCACTTCTGCTGCGGCGGTGTCGGCGTCTTTTTCCAAGCGAAAACGAACTGTGATTTGCGACTGATCGGCACGGCTGATGGAAGTGATGACATCGACGGCATCAATGCCGGCAATGGAATCTTCCAAAGGTTTGGTCACTTGCGACTCAATCACCTCGGCCGATGCGCCGGGATATTTCACACTGACCGTGACAGTGGGCTCGTCAATCTTTGGATATTCTCGCAAAGACAGGCGATTGAAACTGACCGCACCGATCAGGAGAATGAGCAGTGATAAAACAGTCGCAAAGACCGGCCTGCGAATGGATGTTTCAGCGAGTTGCATTCAGACCTCGTGTGCATGGATTTTCGCCAGTGACGGCTTGGCCTTTACCATCCTTGCCCGGCCCTGCATTGCCACCCTTAGGGCCGGACTTCTCTGTAGACTTCTCTGGCGCCTTGTCTGCGGGTTTTTGGGCATTGCTTCCAGCCTCAGGCTTAGCGCCTGGGGCATTGTTGGCCCCACCACCTTGTGCTTTAGAGGTGTCAATCACACGAAGCAAGGTTCCATCTTTTTGCAAGCGCTGTTGCCCTGCCACAACCACAGAATCGCTCACGGACAAACCTTCCAAAACTTCAACCTTGCCAGGTTGCCGAATGCCGATCTTGACGGTCACTCTTTCTGACATCAGTTCATCTTTATTGGGTCCAGGTACGACACGAATGACAGTGGCACGGCCGCCTTGCGGCACGATGGCTTCTTCAGGAATGACCAAAGCATCATCTCGCTCACCAAACACAGCGTTGACGCGCGCAAACATACCTGGGCGCAATTGCATTTGTCGGTTGTCAATACAACCACGCACACCCACTGAACGGCCATTGGCATCGATCAAAGGATCAATGGCTTGAATGATGGCCGTGAATTTGCGACCAGGCAAAGCATCCATGGTCACTTGAGCTTTTTGCCCAGGTTTAATTTTGGCTTGGAAGCGCTCAGCCAATCGAAAATCAAGCAAGACCGCTTCGATGTCCTCGACGTTGACCATGTCGGTACCATCTTTCAAATAGTCACCCACGTTGATTTGACGCAAGCCTGCAGTGGCATCAAATGGCGCAAACACTTTCAAGCGTTGAAGCGTGGCTTGGGCCAACGCCAATTTGGCAAGGGCCACTTGAAGCGCTGCGTCAGATTCATCCAAGGAGCGCTTGCTGATGAAGTTTTGCGCAACAAGTTCTTGGTTCCGAGTGTGGTTGGCTTGTGCAATGGACAACTCGGCTTTGGACTGTGCCAGTTGTGCAGCAGGCAACTGATCGTCAAACTGGACCAAGAGTTGTCCCTTTTTAACTTTTTGCCCGTCTTTAAAAAGAATCTGGCTGACACGGCCACCCACCTCGGGGCGCAACATCACACCTTGAAACGAACGCAAGCTACCGACAGATTGGGTCTCGTCCACCAGCATGGCTTTTTCAACCTTGGCAACTTCTACAGCAGGCGGTTTTTGAGGAGCACCCGAACCCGACGCACCACCGGGAGCAGCACTTGTTGCGCCACCCGCCGCGGGAGCAGGTTGTCCAGGAACAGTTGGGGAGCCCGGGGCTGAAGAAACCTCAGTCTTCGGCTCTGCAGGTTTATTTTGAAGCCACCATGCGCCGCCAGAAGCAAGGGCCACACCAACGAGCGCAATCGCGAGATAAGGTTTTTTGAAAGACATCAATGAATCCGAAAAGTACCCAAAATAGCTTAGAAATGTAACAGCAGTTGGGGCTTCTCTTTCTAGGCAAAAACCTCATGGCATACTGATAAAAACTCTCGCTTTACGGGTCCTTTACAAACTGAGACCTAAGGAGGTTCTGCCAAAGCACGCTAGTTCCTGCCAAGCGCCTTGTCGACACCTAAGTTGGCCAAGGCATCCGCCCTTTCATTGCCTGGGTCGCCAGTGTGCCCCTTGACCCATCGCCATTCAATTTGATGACCCGAATTAGCAACCAAAAGATCTAATTTTTGCCATAAATCTGCATTTTTCACGGGTTGTTTGGCTGCGGTTCGCCATCCCTTGGCTTTCCAGCCATGTATCCACTCGGTGATGCCCTTGCGAACATATTCACTGTCCAGATACAGCGTCACCTTGCAGGGACGTTTTAAGGCGATCAAGGCCTCGATCACAGCAGTCAGTTCCATCCGGTTGTTGGTGGTGTCGAGCTCACCCCCAAATATTTCTCGAACATGTTCGGCAGATCGCATCAGAGCACCCCAGCCTCCTGGCCCAGGATTGCCTTTGCAAGCGCCATCCGTATGGATTTCAACGTGATTCACATTCACTCTTTCTTTGGGCGCCAGAGTCGCCTTGAATTTGGTTTTGTCGTCGAGCCAGGGTTGCGACAGCTTTGGCTTGATGTCTGCGTTGCTTCCAAGTCGCACCCAAAATACGTCCGCCCTGGACCTTTTTAACAGCCACAATGACGTAGGCCCCGCCCAAGATGGGCCACCAGTTAGCGCCCAATTTGTCAATGAAAGCCCATCGATCAAACCATTTCGGCTTGTCGAGTGCTGGCCGCCAACATCCAAATTGGCTCACTTTGACTTCAAAACCCAGCAATCTAAGCCAGTCTCTCAATCGCCAATAACCAATCAGTTCATCGCAAGCC
>CAIODE010000369.1 GCA_903856875.1 uncultured Burkholderiales bacterium | reverse complement strand
TTTTTCATCATGTCTTGCATCTGCTCAAACTCTTTGAGCAAGCGGTTCACCTCTTGCACTTGAACACCTGCGCCCATGGCAATTCGGCGCTTGCGCGTGGCCTTGATGAGCTCAGGCTTGCTGCGCTCCCTGAGCGTCATGCTGTGAATAATGCCCTGCTTGCGGGCCATGTCTTTTTCTGCTTTGCCCAAATCCATGTTGCCCGCTTTGGCCGCCAGTTGGGAAGGCAATTTGTCCATCAAGCTCGACAAGCCACCCATCTGTTTCATCTGCTGAATTTGTGCCAAGAAGTCATTCAAATCAAAGCCCGCACCGCTTTTAACTTTGGCCGCCATTTTTTGGGCGGCCTCCATGTCGATGCCTGCCGTGACTTGCTCAACCAAGGCCAAGATGTCGCCCATGCCCAAAATTCGGCCGGCATGACGCTCAGCATCAAACACTTCGAGGCCATCAATTTTTTCACTGGTACCTGCAAACTTGATGGGAGCGCCAGTGATTTGACGCACTGACAAAGCAGCGCCACCGCGTGAGTCGCCATCCATTTTGGTCAGCACAATGCCGGTGAGTGGCAGCGCATCGCTGAATGCTTTGGCGGTATTGGCAGCGTCTTGACCTTGCATGGCATCCACCACAAACAAGGTTTCCACCGGATTCAAAACAGCGTGCAGTTCGCGAATTTCGGCCATCAAGGCTTCGTCAATGGCCAAGCGACCGGCTGTATCTACCAACAGCACGTCAAAGAAATGTTTGCGCGCGTAATCTATGGCGGCGCGCGCAATGTCCAAAGGCTTTTGATCAGGCGTGCTGGGAAACCACTCAGCGCCGGCTTGCGCCGTGACAGTTTTCAACTGCTCAATGGCCGCGGGTCGGTAAACGTCGCCCGACACTGTGAGCACTTTTTTCTTGCGCTTTTCGATCAGGTGCTTGGCCAACTTGGCAGTGGTGGTGGTTTTACCCGCACCTTGCAAACCCGCCATCAAGATCACGGCAGGCGGTTGCGCCGCCAGATTGATGTCTGACACACCGTTGCCCATGGTGGCAGCCAACTCGCGGTTGACGATGGCCACCAAGGCTTGGCCGGGCTTCAAAGAACCCAGAACCTCTTGGCCCAAGGCTTTTTCTTTCACACGGGCAATAAAATCTCGCACGACTGGCAGCGCCACGTCAGCTTCCAAGAGCGCCATGCGCACCTCGCGCAGCATGTCGGACACGTTAGATTCCGTGATCCGCGCTTGTCCACTGATCTGCTTAACCAGTTGCGAGAGTTTGTCGGTGAGAGCGGAGGCCATAAAGAAAATTTTTCATAAACCGCTAGCTTTTGAGTCCATTGCCAGATTGCAGCGGCTCAAAACGCTAAACTAGGAAGCATGATTTTAGCCAGTCCCTCTGAATTGGCGATGTGGTTGACCGTTTTAACCGTCATCGCCTATGGCATTCCTGCTCTGGTAGCAGATCGAATGGGCCCCAACTTGACTCGCCGATACCTGTGGTTGGCCTGGATCATGCACGCATGCACGCTGGGCTTGGGCTTGTGGGGCGAAACACCCCGATTTGGTTTTGCACCGGCTTTGTCCGTCACCATCTGGTGGGTCTTAACGGCTTACACGGTTGAGAGCCAATACTTTCCAAAGTTCAAAGCGCGTTGGGCCATGGCGGCTTTGGGCAGTGCCGCAGTGGCAATGTCTTGGTACTTCCCAGGTCAAGCTCTTCAGGTGTCAGCTTCTATATGGTTGCCCCTGCACTGGGCTTTGGGCATTGCGTCCTATGGCATGTTTGCAGCGGCGGTGGTTCACGCAGCACTCATGACCAGCGCCGAAATTGAAATTCGCAAAGGCAACGAAAACCAAAGCGGCCTGCCCTTGCTCACGCTTGAGCGCCTGATGTTCCGATTTGTGCTAATTGGCTTTATTTTGCTCACCTTCACCCTCATTGCAGGCTTTGTTTTTGGCGAACAGCTTTACGGCGCCGCCGGCGTTCATTGGAAGTGGGATCACAAAACAGTGTTTTCTGTTTTGTCTTGGCTCACTTTTGGCGCCCTTTTGCTCGGACGCCATCAGTTTGGTTGGCGTGGCCGACGTGCTGTGCGGGTGCTTTACACAGGCTCAGCATTTCTATTGTTCGCCTACGCCGGATCGCGCTTTGTACTTGAAGTCATTTTGGGACGAAGCCTTTGAAATTTTTCATCTTTTTGCTGGCCATTTTGTTTGGCGTCTGGTTGTGGCGAAGGAATCGCCTGAATGCAATCAAAGAAAAACAACAAGACAAGCCTAACCAGGACTCAAGACAAGCCCAAGGCGGCGGCCAAGCCAATGCAAACGATGCCTTGCAACAACCCAGCGCCATGCTCGCCTGTGATCACTGCGGCGTTCACCTGCCCGAACCCGACATGGTGAAAGGCCAAGCCGGCCGATATTGCTCAGACTCTCACCGCCAAGCCTCAGGCGACAAGCCAATCTGAGCGCCATGAGCTTTGACATTTGGCAACAGGGCTGGTGCCAAGGCGCTGAAAAATGCGAGTCGCCCAACCATGGCGCACGCCCCACTGGCGCCTTGATCGACTTGTTGGTGCTGCACTCCATCAGCCTGCCGCCCGGGGAGTTTGGCAACGGCGCCGTTCAACAACTCTTCACCAATCAACTCGATTGGGAGGCCCATCCCTATTACCAGTCCATTCGAGGCTTGGAAGTTTCCTGTCACTTTTTCATTGAACGAACGGGCAAAGTTTGGCAATTTGTGAGTTGCGAACAACGCGCGTGGCATGCTGGCGCTTCCAGTTATCGAGGCCGTAGCAATTGCAATGACGACTCCATTGGCATTGAGTTGGAAGGCTTAGAGGGCAACAACTTTGAAGCGGCTCAATATGAAAGTCTGGCGCAACTTTGTTTGGCACTGGGCCAACAATATCCGATAGCGCACATTGCGGGCCATGAACACATTGCACCGGGTCGAAAAAAAGACCCTGGATCAGGTTTCGATTGGGCATTGCTTCAGAAAAATGTAGCGTGGCCGCATCAGTATTTTCCCAAGAACTGAATTATTTTGAAAATAATTTTTGAAGATATTTTTACTTTTTAATTGAATCTTTTTCATGCGTCCACAACGCATTGGCCCACAGGAATATTGGTAACGCATTTATTTGTAAGGTTTTGCGAAGGTAATTGCAAGAAAACCCGCACCAAATCTAGCGTTTCTACAAAACGTGCAGATTTCATGCGGATTTCAAGCCAACTTTTTTTTGCCCCAAAACAGCCCCAATTCCACGATGTCTAAGCGCCCGACAGAGCCTTGCTTGTACAGACACACAGATATTCCCATACACTACCCCTAGTGGCTTGAAATCATCTGAGACCCCATATATAGTGTCTGAACGTCAAAGTCACGGTCTAGTGAAAACCAAGAAAACCACCTCTTTGTCGAACCAAAACAAATTAAAACCGAACTGCCCCTGATCACAGAGAACGCCATGCAAATTGAGCTAAATCAAACGCCTTCCAACACCAGCTTATTGAGTAACCCGAGCACATCTCAAACCCCGCCATCTGTTAGCCATGCATTGGCCAATTACCAAGTCATTCGCCGAAACGGGGCGGTAGTTCCCTTTGAACCCAACAAAATTGCCGTTGCCTTGATGAAAGCCTTTTTGGCAGTTCACGGCACCCAAGGCGCCGCATCCGCCAGCGTGCGGGAAGTGGTGGACGGCCTGACGCAAGCGGTCATTCGCGCTTTGGTGCGCTCACGTCCAGGCGGCGGCACTTTCCACATTGAAGATGTGCAAGATCAGGTGGAGCTGGGCCTCATGCGCAGCAGCAACCACGAAGTGGCCCGTGCCTATGTGCTGTACCGCGAGCGCCGCACGCAAGAGCGCGCCCAAGCCAAAGAAGAAAAAGCAGCAGTCAGCGCACATCCCACCCTCCACGTCCTAGATGGTGGCCAACGCGTACCCCTAGACATCAACTATTTGCAAGGCCTCATCGTCAATGCCTGCCAAGGCCTGGGCAAAGACGTGCAGCCAGACCCCATCGTGTCCGAAACCATGCGCAACCTCTACGACGGCGTGCCCATGGAAGAGGTTTACAAGGCGTCCATCTTGGCATCTCGCACCCTGATCGAGAAAGACCCTGACTACACCTATGTCACCGCCCGCCTGCTCATGCACACCATTGCCAAAGAAGTCTTGGGCAAAGAAGTGCTCTTGAAAGACATGGCTGCCCACTATGTGGACTACTTCCCTGGCTACATCAAAAAGGGCGTAGACAACGGCTTGCTCGACGAAAAACTGCTGCAGTTCGACTTGCAAAAACTGGGCGCAGCCCTCAAAGCCGATCGCGATTTACAGTTTGACTACCTCGGCCTGCAAACTTTGTACGACCGTTATTTCCTGCACGTGCGCAAAACCCGCATCGAGTTGCCTCAGTCTTTCTTCATGCGCGTGGCCATGGGCCTGGCCTTGGGCGAAGCCGACCGCGAAGCCCGTGCCATCGAGTTCTATGAAGTTCTGTCATCGTTTGACTTCATGTCTAGCACGCCTACTCTCTTCAACAGCGCCGGTTTGCGCTCACAGCTGTCCAGCTGCTACCTGACCACCGTGCCCGACGACCTCGATGGCATTTACGAGTCTATTAAAGAAAATGCTTTGCTGTCTAAATTTGCGGGCGGCTTGGGCAACGATTGGACACGCGTTCGCGCTTTGGGCAGCCACATCAAAGGCACCAACGGCGAATCACAAGGCGTGGTGCCCTTCCTCAAAGTGGTCAACGACACCGCTGTAGCCGTCAACCAAGGCGGCAAGCGCAAAGGCGCGGTCTGCACTTACCTTGAAACATGGCACCTGGACATTGAAGAGTTCCTGGAATTGCGCAAAAACACCGGCGACGACCGCCGCCGCACGCACGACATGAACACCGCCAACTGGATTCCCGACCTGTTCATGCGACGCGTCATGGAAAACGGCACTTGGACTTTGTTCTCCCCATCAGACTGCCCCGATTTGCACGACAAATTTGGCATCGCGTTCGAAAAAGCCTATGTGGCTTACGAACAAAAAGCCGCTTCCGGCGACATCAAGCCCAGCCGCACCATCCAAGCCAACGATTTGTGGCGCAAGATGCTCTCCATGCTGTTTGAAACAGGCCATCCTTGGATCACTTTCAAAGACGCTTGCAACATTCGCTCACCTCAGCAGCATGCTGGCGTGGTGCACTCTTCCAATTTGTGCACCGAGATCACTTTGAACACCAGCGACACCGAAACAGCGGTGTGCAACTTGGGTTCAGTCAACTTGCCACAGCACTTGATGGACGGCCCCAACGGCAAACAAATCGACCACGCCAAACTGCAACGCACCATCAAAACGGCCATGCGCATGCTCGACAACGTGATCGACATCAACTACTACGCAGTGAAAAAGGCGCGCGATTCGAATATGCGTCACCGTCCTGTGGGCTTGGGCCTCATGGGTTTCCAAGATGCGCTGTACCAAAAGCGTGTGCCTTACGCCTCCCAAGAAGCCGTGGAATTTGCAGACACTTCCATGGAAGCCATTTGCTACTACGCTTATTGGGCATCTACCGAGTTGGCTGCCGAGCGCGGCAAGTACTCTAGCTACCAAGGCTCATTGTGGGACCAAGGCATCATGCCTTTGGACACCCTCGACATGCTCCAGAAAGAGCGCGGAGGCTATGTGGAGGTTGACCGAAGCAGCACCATGGACTGGGATGCCTTGCGCAAGAAAATTGCCAAAGACGGCATGCGCAACTCCAACTGCGTGGCCATTGCGCCTACCGCCACCATCTCCAACATCATTGGTGTCGATGCTTGTATCGAGCCATGCTTTGGCAATTTGTCCGTCAAGTCCAACTTGTCTGGCGAATTCACCATCATCAACAGCTACCTGGTGCGCGACTTGAAGCGCTTGGGCCTGTGGGACGATGTCATGGTCATGGACTTGAAGCACTTTGATGGCTCCTTGCGCCCCATCGACCGTGTGCCACAAGAAATCAAGTCTTTGTACGCCACGGCTTTCGAAGTAGAAACCACCTGGATTGTGGAAGCTGCCGCACGGCGTCAAAAGTGGATTGACCAAGCGCAATCGCTCAACATTTACATGTCTGGCGCGTCTGGCAAGAAGCTTGACGACACTTACAAGTTGGCATGGTTGCGTGGCCTCAAAACCACTTACTACCTGCGCACCATCAGCGCCACACACGCCGAGAAATCGACCGTGTCCAACAACCAAATGAATGCGGTCTCGTCTGGCGCAGCATCGGGTGGTACAACATCGAACGCATCAGGCGCTTCGCAGTTTTCTGCAGTGCCCGCCACCGACGTGAAGTTCACCGCCATCGACGATGTGGGCTGCGAAGCTTGCCAATGATTTTTTAAATTTTTAAATTCAAAAAATTCATTCAAGAGATCATCATTCAGAAATCAGCGCGAAAAAATTGAAGCGAACTTCGACTAGAAATTCAAAACAAGACGATGCAAAAGCACAACACTTTTTCGCGTGATTTCATTTCATTTCAAAACATTGCTTTGCATTTCGTCTGCAAGCTTTCATAATTAATACATTGGAAATTTCTATGTTGTCCTGGAACGATTCATCTACACCTGCATTGCAACCTGCAATGCCAAGCTTCCCCCCAAGCGGCCCACCTGCTGACCGCCTTGCTGATCTGTCTTCATTCAACACCACAGCTCCTATTAGCACTGCCAGTCCAGTGATGTCACCGTCTACTGCCGCAGCGCCAGCACCAACAGGCGCCTCACGCCGCGTGAACGCAGCTGACAAGCGCATCATCAACGGCCAAACCGACGTCAACCAGTTGGTGCCCTTCAAATACAAATGGGCCTGGGAAAAATACCTCGCCACTTGCGCCAACCACTGGATGCCGCAAGAAGTCAACATGACCCGCGACATTGCGCTCTGGAAAGACCCCAACGGTTTGACAGAAGACGAGCGCCGCTTGGTCAAGCGCAACTTGGGCTTCTTTGTGACTGCCGACTCTTTGGCTGCCAACAACATCACTTTGGGCACCTACCGCCACATCACGGCGCCTGAGTGCCGCCAGTTCTTGCTGCGCCAAGCCTTTGAAGAAGCCATTCACACCCACGCCTACCAGTACATCACTGAGTCTTTGGGCCTGGACGAAAGCGAAATCTTCAACGCATACAACGAAGTTCAGTCCATCCGCGACAAAGACGAGTTCCTGATTCCGTTCATTCACGCCATCATGGACCCGCACTTCAAAACGGGCACTCAAGAAACAGATCAGACGCTTTTGAAGTCGCTCATCGTGTTTGCTTGCCTCATGGAAGGTTTGTTCTTCTATGTAGGTTTCACCCAGATTCTGGCTTTGGGCCGTCAAAACAAGATGACCGGTGCTGCCGAGCAGTACCAATACATCCTGCGCGACGAATCCATGCACTGCAACTTCGGCATCGACCTGATCAACCAGATCAAGCTCGAGAACCCCCAGTTGTGGACCCCTGACTTCAAAGCCGAAATCAATGAGTTGTTCTTGAAAGCCGTTGAACTCGAATACCGTTATGCCGAAGACACCATGCCACGCGGCGTGCTTGGCCTTAACGCTTCCATGTTCAAAGGCTATCTGCGCTACATCGCCAACCGCCGTGCCACGCAAATTGGCTTGGAAGCCCTCTTCCCCAACGAAGAGAACCCCTTCCCATGGATGAGCGAAATGATTGACTTGAAGAAAGAACGCAATTTCTTCGAGACCCGCGTCATTGAATACCAGTCGGGCGGCGCCCTGTCTTGGGATTAAACATTCAAACATGACTATTCTGTTTAAACCTCATGCCATGCCCGCTCTCAGCGGCGCTGGGGTGAGGTTTTCCCGTGTTCAAGGTGTTGAAGCCAGTCTTCAGCACCTTGAATCGCTTTGCGGCTCCAACATTCGCAAAGTGTGTCCCTCTGTTGATTTTTCTAATTGATCAAGGAGAAAAAAATCATGGCAACTGCAAAAAAAGCGGCACCCACAACAGCCGCAGCTAAAAAATCGGC
>CAIODE010000368.1 GCA_903856875.1 uncultured Burkholderiales bacterium | reverse complement strand
AGTTGAACCCCAAAGACTTGTCCATCTTGGTTCTGCCAACGCAAAGTGTGGGGCTCAGCCCCGAGCATGCGGCTTTTGCCGGCACGCTCACCTTAAAGCCTGAAACACTGATTCGTCTTTGGACGGACATTGCAGAATCCGTGCAAGCTGCGGGCATCCACAAACTGGTACTGTTCAATGCGCATGGCGGCCATGTGGGTGCCATGGATGTGGTGGCCCGCGATTTGCGTGCGCGCTTGGGCATGTTGGTTTACAGCGTGAACTGGCATCAACTGCCCTTGCTTGACGAAAAGGGTCAAGATGCCAATGCGCTTTTCACAGACCATGAACACCGATTTGGTGTGCATGCGGGTGACCTTGAAACTTCCGTCATGCTGGCGCTCAAACCACATGCTGTGAAAATGAGCGAAGCTCAAAATTTTCGCTCAAGTTCTGAAGACCGAGCGCTGTCGTTCCCCATTTTGGGCAATGGCCGCAGTGCCAAGTTGGCTTGGCAAATGCAAGACTACAACCCCGCAGGAGCGGCGGGTAATGCGGCAGCCGCTACCGCGCTCAAGGGCCAGGTTTTGCTAGATGCAGCCGGCCGTGCCTTGGCCGATTTGCTTTTAGAAATAGACCGATTGCCAGCCAACACCATCAGAACTTAACGGCCGCATTGACAAGCCAAAGCTGGAAAGCCGCAAGTTAAAGCTTGGGCAAAATTAATTCCAAGTCCGATGGATAAATTTGTTTAGGGTACTCCCGCGTGGCATCCAAACATCCGCCCTCTGCATACACATCCTTTGGATCTCTGATGCGCATCATCTGTTGCAATATGAGCTTCATTTTGTCGGGCTGAAGCATCGTGTCATGGACGCAAGCTTCCACCTTGGCTTCGTCCAGCCACAATTCACCATCGGCCTTGGTTTGCACCCCATCGCGCCAATGGAAAATCTCAATGCACTTGCTTTCCAAAGTGAAAGGCTGATCGCGCTTCCAAAAATTGCTGAACAAGCCGCTGCCGACATAAATCACCCAAGAGCCTTCATAGCCCGTGACATCAGATGAGCGTTCATCTGGATTTCGAAACCACACACGATCACCTGGCACATAAAAACCAGCGGGCAAGGGTCTCTCTAACGAGCCGTACTCGTGCAAAAAAACCTCGTGAAATTGGCCAGAGCGGATGGCGTATTTCTCGTTCAATTGTTGCAACTGCGTCAACAGAAATGGGTTGTGCAGTGCCGCTTCTTGGGCCAAGCCTAACAAGACCACATATTCGGTTGCGCGATAACAAGAAAAGTCATAGAGCTTGCCCGTGGCCTCGGGTTGCGTGGCGCTGATCAATGCGTCGATTAAACAGGTCTTGGGTTGCAAAATAAAGCCGGCATCTTCCACATACCGCCAAAATTCGCTAGGCCGTTCTGCCGCATCTGTTTTAAAGGCCAGTGCCGTCTTTCGTGCATCCAAGACGATATTTTCTCGAACCCGCACTGCGCTGCCAAGCGCTTCTAAGTCATTGAATTCAAAGCGATGCGGCGAGACCAGCATGGACCACAGGATTTCTTGCTTTAAACTTTTGGCATGCTGGTGCAGCGAGAGTGTGTCATGCGAAGGGGTGTGAACCTGCATCCAGGGGTCGCTCATTCGGCAGAGCAATGCACCAGGTGCAGGCGCAATGTCCAAGCCCTCTTGAATGCCAAGTGCATCAAAAAATGCGAGACAAGCGGACAGATCGCAATGGGAGACTTGAATGCCTGCGGCTTGCGTTGAATTCGAAATTGCCTGATGCTGGATCTGCATGCATATTATTTTGACAAGGATCTGCAGCAAACCCTATGGGGGGAAACACTATCAAGCGAAAGTGATCCAACTTCGGTGGGCCGCTGTATCCAAGTGCGGCAAGTTGTTGTACGTCAATAGCATGTGCCGAGAAGCTGTGAAGACCAATTCTGTCAGCGCCGTGTTTCTGATTCGCAAATTCAATTCAATGGAAGTCTCTGCAGGAGCTTGGAGCACTTGCCCCACTGCCGTCGAAATAGGGCCGCCACTTGAGACAATCAGCACACGTCCTTGATGGTTTTCCCGCACGTGCTTTAAAACCGCCTGAATGCTTGCCGCAAATTCTGCATAACTTGTCATGCCGCGTGGCTGGGTCTCCCCGGCCATCCATTTTTGCAGTGCCGTTCGCAGCAGGCGAAAGTGATGCTTGTACATTTCTGGCGTATCGGGCTTGGCAAGTGGCTCGGGATGAACGGTTTCAATCAAAGCATGGCTGTCGTACTCATTCAGCTCAGGCCACACTTCAGGTGTATTTTGCAGTTGAGCGCCCAGTGCAATGCCTTCCCAAGTTTGACGGTGTCTTTTCAGGCTGCCCATTAAAACAGCATCAAACTTCAGTAGCTCTAAGCTGGTTTGTTCGACAGCAGTTTGTCGCCAATACTCGCCCAAGCGAATACTTTGCTTCTTGCCCAAGTCACTGAGTTGGTCGTAATCGTCGGCGCCGAAAGAAGCCTGACCGTGGCGCACTAAAAGAAGTTGTCCCATGGTGCT
>CAIODE010000367.1 GCA_903856875.1 uncultured Burkholderiales bacterium | reverse complement strand
TGTCGCAACTGAGCAGACCGGCTGAAACTCCGCGTTTCAGCCAAGCTCACAAAGTCTTCAAGCCACTTGGTATCCATGCGCGCATTATCCCGCAGTTGCTTCCTCAGAGCTAGCCTCAGAGTTTTGCTGCAAGGCCCACATTTGAGCGTACCGGCCATTGAGCTGCAGCAGGTGCGCATGGTTGCCCCGCTCAATGATGTGCCCAGCTTCCATGACCAATATTTCATGGGCATCCACCACGGTGGACAAACGGTGGGCGATGACTAAAGTGGTTTTGTTTTGGGCCGCACTGGCCAACTCAGCCTGAATGGCGCGCTCATTGGCAGAGTCCAGTGCCGATGTGGCTTCATCAAAAACCAAGATGGGCGGATTTTTGAGCAAGGTTCGCGCAATGGCCACGCGCTGCTTTTCACCGCCCGAGAGTTTCAAGCCGCGCTCGCCCACTGAAGTGGCATAGCCCTTGGGTGTGGAGGCGATGAAATCGTGAATGCGCGCTGCTTTGGCCGCGGTTTCAATTTCTTCTTGCGTTGAACCTGTGCGCCCATAGCCAATGTTGTAAGCCACGGTGTCGTTGAACAGCACGGTGTCTTGCGGCACGATGCCCAATGCTTTGCGCACACTGTGCTGTGTGACTTGCCGAATGTCTTGCCCGTTGATGGTGATGCGGCCTTGCTGCACGTCGTAGAAGCGAAACATCAAACGCGCCAGCGTAGATTTACCAGAACCTGAAGGGCCTACCACAGCCACTGTTTTGCCAGAAGGAATTTCAAAACTGATGTTGTGCAAAATAGGCCTGTCTGACTCATAAGCAAACGACACAGATTCAAACTTCAAAAGTGCACCGTGCTCGCAATTCAAATCGGCGGCGTTGGGCACATCGGCTACTTCGCGCTCTCGGTCCATGAGCACAAACATTTTGTCCAAGTCAGTCAGGCTTTGTTTGATTTCGCGGTAGAGCACACCTAAAAAATTCAGAGGGATGTAAAGCTGAATCATGAAGGCATTGATCATGACCAAGTCGCCCAAGGTCATGCGCCCGTCCACCACGCCTTGGGTGGCGCGCCACAGAATGGCTACCAATGCGGCTGCAATGATCAATTGTTGCCCAGTGTTGAGCAAGGACAAGGAGGTTTGCGATTTCAACCTGGCTTTGCGCAGTCGTTCCAAACTTTCGTCATACCGATTGGCTTCATAAGCTTCATTGCCAAAGTACTTCACAGTTTCGTAGTTCAGCAATGAATCGATGGCTTTGGTGTGCGCTGCTGAATCAAACTCGTTGGCTTGTTTTCTAAAATGCGTGCGCCACTCCGTGATGCGAACTGTGAAGAAAATATAAAAACTCAATGCGGCCAGTGTGATCCAAGCAAACCAAGCATCAAACTTAACAGCCAAAATAGTCAGAACCAGCGTCACCTCAATCAAGGTGGGTACGATGCTGTAGAGCGAATAAGAAATCAGCGATTCAATGCCGCGCACACCGCGTTCAATGTCGCGTGTCATGCCGCCCGTTTGGCGGGCCAAATGGAAACGCAAACTCAGGGCGTGCAAATGCTGGAAGGTTTCCAGCGCAATGGTGCGCGCTGCGCCTTGCGTGGCTTTGGCAAAGACCAGTTCGCGCAGTTCGGTGAATGCCGAGGTCATGAGCCGAAGCGCGCCATAGCCCACCAACAAAGCTACAGGGACCACCAAGATTTGAACTGGGTCATTGGGCTTGAAGCTCATGGCGTCGACCAAGTCTTTGAGCAAGAGAGGCACACTGACATTGGCCAATTTGGCGCCCACCATGAACAGCAATGCTGCGGCTACCCGCCATTTGTAAGTAAGCAAATAGGGCAGCAGTCTTTTCAGGGTTCTGCTGTCTGAATCTGGGGGGGTGTTGGCAGCTAGGGTGGCTGCAGGTGGAGAACTTTCACCGTGGTGGCGCATGGGACACAATCTGAATCAAAATCAATGCGCCATTGTGCACTTGTCTGAGAGGGCACCGAAAACCCTGTGTTCAAGAAGTGAGATAAGCAGCCGTGCCCGTTGACAGCAATTTGCCATCGGCACTGAAAAATTCCATGCGGGCATTGCCCACGCGAGCGCCTACGCGCATGGCCTCGGCTTGAATGGTGAATTTTTCGCCAATGCCAGGGCGCAGAAAATCAATGCGCAAATCGATGGTGCTGTGGCGTGCAAAGCGCTCCAATCGCTTGGCCACGGGCTCGTCCATGTGCTTGGCGCATAAAGCGGCCATGACCGCCAAACTGCCCATGGCATCGAGGACCGCACTGATGACACCACCGTGAATGCGGTGATAGGCAAAGTGGCCGACCAACTCTGGCTTCATGACAAGGCTGGCCACAATGCCAGTGGCCTTGACACTTTCAACCTTCAAGCCCATCCACTGATTGAAGAGAATTTTCTCTTCGTAAATGTCGCGCAGGGCTGCAATGAACTCTGGCTCAAACTCTACGTTGGCGGGAAGATCTGAGCGCGAGGAGGTCATGCGGGGTTTAAGTTGACAACAAGAACTCAGATTTTAGAGAAGTCTGGCTTGCGCTTTTCCATGAAGGCACCAAAAGCCTCACGTGCAGCAGGCTCTGACAGCATGCGCCTGAAACTTTGACCTTCTTCGCCCATGCGTTCAATCAAGGCTTTAGATTGCCCACTCTTCATCAGACGCTTGGTTTCAATCAAGGCTGACAATGGCTTGGCTGCCATTTTCTTGGCCTGGGCCTGAGCATAGCCGTTGACTTCTGTAGGGGGCACCACGCGATTGACCAGACCAATTTCCAAAGCGGCTTCAGCAAAGAAGGCCTCACCCAAGAGCAAAGCTTCGGCAGCGCGGTGATACCCAAACATTTGCGGCGCAAGCATGCTGGAGGCAAATTCAGGGCACAAGCCCAAATTGACAAAAGGCATGGAAAAGGCCGCGTTGTCGCCGGCGTAGACCAAGTCGCAATGAAACAGCAAGGTGGTTCCAATGCCAACAGCAGGCCCGGCCACGGCGGCAATCACAGGTTTTTCAAACATGGTTAAGGCACGCATGAAATGAAAGACTGGTGAGTCAACGGTGGAAGGCGGTTTGTTCAAAAAATCGCCAATGTCATTGCCCGCACTGAAAATACTTTCGTGACCTTGAATCACCAAAACCCTGATGGCGGGATCGGTCTGCGCTTGGTCAACGGCTTGCGCCATGGCGGCATACATGTCACCCGTGATGGAATTCTTTTTCTCTAATCGATTGAAGGTGAGGGTCATCACCCCTGTGTCGATGTGGGTCAATATGTCTGACATGGCGAAGCTTCTTTCAAAAAATTGAAGTGGTTTGTGCGGAAATTAAGGGACACGCACCCAGGTTTGAGTTCGGCCAATGGGGCCAAATGAACCGCGCACTTCTAATTTGGCACCGTTTTCAATGGGTGTTAAGCGCAAGCTATAGGTTTTGCCATTCTCAGGATCGAGAATTTCGCCATCTTCCCAAACGTTTTTGCCACTCGCTTTTTTAGCACCGCGAATGATCTCCAAGCCAACCACCGGCTGGTTCTTGCGATCATCGCTGCACTTGTCGCACTTCGCAGCAGGGTCTGCATCTTTGCGAAGTATTTTTTCTACGCGACCCTTCATGACACCTTGCTGCTCAAATATGACCACCACGCTTTTGAGTTCACCGGTTTTCTCATCCGAGGTATGCCATTGACCCACAGGCGAATTGGCAAGCGCAAAGGGTGTCATGAAACATGAAATCATCAGCGCGCTGATTTTCAAAAATCGAGTTGTGAAGTTGTTTGTCGTCATCGTTTAATCCTAATCAGTTGAAATTCAATCGGGTGTTCATCAAGCCAAGGCCAAATCCGTGTCCATTAAAACCTCGGCACCTGAACGTGCTGTGTTCATCAAGCTTAAAGTTTCAGGCAACAAACGTGCAAAGTAAAAACGCGCTGTTTGCAATTTGGCTTTGTAGAACGGGTCGGGACGCTGAGCATCTTCCTCTGCGGCTGCAATTTTAGCCAAGGCCACTTGCGCCATGCGCGCCCAGAAGTAAGCAAATACCAAGTGGCCAGCGACACGCAAATAATCAACCGATGCTGCGCCCACTTCATCGGCATTGCCCATGGCTTTCATGCCAATTTCGGTGGTGAACTGCGTCATCTTTTGACCTAAATCTGCCAGCGGTTTGATGAACTCAGCCATGGCCTCGTTGCCCATTTCTTGAGCTACCAGTTTGCCAATCAGCTTGCCAAACTTTTGCAAACTGGCACCCTGATTGCCAAGCACTTTGCGGCCCAACAAATCAAGCGACTGAATGCCATTGGTTCCTTCGTAAATCATGTTGATGCGCGCATCTCGAACATACTGCTCCATGCCCCATTCTTTGATGTAACCGTGGCCACCAAAGACTTGTTGGCACATGGTGGTTGCCTGATAACCGTTGTCCGTAAGAAACGCTTTCACGATGGGTGTCAAGAGCGCCAGAATTTCTGCAGAGTCAGCGCGAACCTTTTCGTCGGGGTGGTTCAATTCTTTGTCGATGAGCAGTGCGCCATAACAGGCCAAGGCACGACCACCTTCGGCATAGGCCTTGGCGGTCAGCAGCATGCGCCTGACGTCGGGGTGAACCAAAATAGGATCGGCTGGCTTGGAGGGCGCTTTCACGCCCGACAGGCTGCGCATTTGAATGCGATCTTTGGCATAGGCCAAAGCGTTTTGATAAGCCACCTCTGTCAAGCCCAAAGACTGATTGCCCACGCCCAAACGCGCACCGTTCATCATGACAAACATGGCGGCCAAACCTTTGTTGGCTTGACCCACCATGACGCCTGCCGCACCGTCTAACACCATCTGGCATGTGGCATTGCCATG
>CAIODE010000366.1 GCA_903856875.1 uncultured Burkholderiales bacterium | reverse complement strand
CCCATGCCTTTTCGCACCATTGAACGACCCCCATCACACCCCACGATGTAAGCGGCATTCAAGGTGAATGCTTGGGCATGTGGCAATTCGAGATTTTGAATTTGCGCAGTCACCCCCTGATCGTTGTGCGAAAACGCCAGCACTTGGTGCCTGTGCAAACAGGTAATCAAGGCTTGCTTTTGAACATGCCGCCTTAAGATGGGTTCAATGTACCTTTGATTGAGCCGATGCGGCGGCTCGGGCGTTGGCCAGTTGCCGTCTGGTCCTGAATGATCCGTCAGCCGTGTAGTTCTGCCTGGAATATGAATTCTTGCAATTTCTTCACCCAATGTGCTGGTGCGATAAGACACATCGTGCGGATAGTCATCGGGCAATCCTGCTGCACGCAAATCTTGAGAAATACCCAATGACCTGAAAAGCTCCATGCTGCGAGAGGCAATGTGATTGCACTTCACATCAGGCAGGGCATCTGCAGTCCTCATCTCCACCAAGTAGCTGGCAATGCCTCTTTTGGCCAAGCACAGGGCCATGGTCATGCCAACTGGGCCGCCCCCCACAATCAGGACAGGGGCATCTTTCTGAAGTTCTGAACTCATAGGGCCAACTTCAAGGCGTCGTGCTCAAACAGCCAGTCGTAGCGCCTTCGAACTTTCTCGGGCTCCCATTCTGAACTCACGTAATCCACCGCCTTGGCGGAATCAGACAGCTGTGGGTTGTGAAAGCGTTTGGCATTGTCGCTAGATCGGTTCACGATGTCGGCCGTGCGCTGCCACCGCAAATTTTCGAATTGTGCAAATGCTTCTGAAGCAGAATTTTGCATTGCCAAGCAGCGCGCCATGACAGCGGCATCTTCAATGGCCATGTTGGCGCCTTGCGCTAAAAAAGGCAACGTAGGATGCGCAGAATCGCCCACCAAACAAATTGAGCCTTGCGCCCAGCCTCTTTGGGGCGATCGGCCTAGCAACGCCCACTTAAAGGGTTGCTCAATTTTGCGCATCAACTCACCCACATCTTCATGCCAGTGACCAAAATCTTGGAGCAGCTCTTCGTGTGTTCCCTGCTCTGTCCAAGACTCTCCGCGCCAGCCATCTTTTTCAATGATGCCCACCACGTTCATCAACTCTCCACCGCGCACTGGATAGGTAATGACATGTGCACCCGGTCCTACCCAATTGGTGCCCACTTGCGCTTGTAAATGTGAAGAAATGGTATGGATAGGAACCAGTCCACGCCATGCCAGCAAACCCGTAAATTGCGCTTTGTCTTCGCCCAATAATTTCTCGCGCAAAACAGAATGAACACCATCTGCTGCGATCAATCCGAAGGCCTGGTAGAGGCTGCCGTCTTGCAACTCAAAACTGGCGCCATGGGCAGTGCTTTGAGCAGAAACAACACGCGCATTCAGACGAACAGGCTTGTCTGAGCGCCCATTGAATGCCTCCAACAAAATTTTGTGCAAATCGCCTCGGTGCACCATCCAGTAAGGGGCTCCAAAACGAGATAAACAGTCGTCACCGAGGTCAAACAACTTCCAGCGCTGCCCCGTATTCCAAAGGCGAATTTCTTTGCCCTTCGCCTGACACACCACGGGCAGTAAAGCTTTTTCTAAGCCTAAACTTTGTAGCACCCGAGTGCCATTGGGTGAGATTTGCAAGCCCGCACCCACTTCACCCAATTGAGAAGCCTGCTCGTAAACATCAACCTTGAAACCCTGCTGCAAAAGTGCAAGTGCAGTGGTCAGTCCTGCAATGCCTGCACCTGCAATGGCAATTCGCTTTTCTGTCATTCTGCTTTGATGTTGTTTTCTTTGGCCACTTGAGCCCAAAGCTGAATTTCTTGCGAAATGACCTTGGTGAAATCTGCAGATGTTCCGCCTACAGGCTTGATGTCCAGCTTGGCCATGCGCTCTTGCACATCAGGCAAAGCCATGATGCGAGCCACTTCCTCTTGCAAGCGCTTCACCACAGGCGCAGGCGTGCCCGCAGGTGCCAACAAACCGCTCCAAAAATTCACCGACAAATCAATGCCCTGTTCTTTCAAGGTGGGCACTTGCGGATAGGCCGCAAGGCGCTGCTCTGAGGTCACACCCAAGGCGCGCAATTTACCAGCCTTTAACAAGGTGGCAATAGGCCCGGAATCAATCAAAGTCATTTGCACTTCTTGTGTCAAAACTGCATTGATAGAAGGTGCACTGCCTTGGTAGGGCACGTTCAAAGCCTTCAAACCCGTTTTTGTTTTGACCAACTCCATGACCAATTGAAACGAAGCAGATGGGTAAGAATAATTGAACTTGCTTGGATTGGCTTTGCTCTGGGTCACCAATTCAGCCAGTGTTTTGGCGGGCGATGCTTCATTGACTGCCAAAATCATGGGGAATGAACCCGCCAATGAAATGGGCGTCAAATCTGTGATGGGGTTGTAGGCCAATTTGGCCACCAAGGCGGGATTGAACACAATTGGACCGCTTGCAGCCATCAGCAAGGTGTAGCCATCGGGAGGCGACTTTACCACCAACTCGGTGCCGACTGCTGCGCCAGCGCCTGGTTTG
>CAIODE010000365.1 GCA_903856875.1 uncultured Burkholderiales bacterium | reverse complement strand
GATTTGACCTGCGCGCTGGGCTTGGTGAGCGGTTTTTTCCAAGGCCCATATCAGGTCTGGTTCTTCAATTTGTTTGCCTTTGATGCGGGACAACAAGCCATTGCAATAGTTGGTAATGGCAGTGAGCGGCTGGTTCAATTCGTGCGCTACGCTAGATGCCATTTCGCCCATGGTGATGAGGCGGCTGGCGTTTTGCGCACGTTCTGCCTGTTGGGATGACAATTCTTCAGCTTGCCTGCGCGCGGTGATGTCTGTGGCGATGACCAATTGTGCAAGTCGTCCATCGGCCCAATTGATATAGCGTGTGCGAATTTCTAGCCATTTGGCCAGATGAACCACATAAATTTCAGCGCGTTCAGCAGGGGCGACAGTGAGACTTTCAGTGGGCAAGCCTGCCAATGCATCGACGTCGTCCATTTCGGTTTCTGAGGTTCTGATGTCCAGCATGCCCGCTTTTTCAACCAAACTCAAATGGCCCAGGGTGTCAGTGCCAAACCATTGTCGATACAACTTGTTTGCAAATAACAATTCGGCGCTGCCCAGAGGCGCAACCGAAACAGACGCGTCCAAGGCTTCTAGCACGATGGTGAAACGTTCATAGGAGGCGGCCAATTGTTCCCTGACGCGATTGGGCTCCGTGATATCCGTCATGGAGGTCATCCAGCCGGTTTGTTTGCCATTGGCATCGATCAGGGGGGAGACGTAAAGTCGGGCGTCGAAAATGCTGCCATTTTTGCGTTTCACTCTGACCTGAAAGCCGCCTGCAGTTTGTTTGCCGCTAAGTTCTTCTTCCAAGCGTGCCATCAAGGATTCTTTGTCTTCTTCTGGCCAGTAAGGGTATGGCGCAACGGCGCCAATCAGTTCTTTCTCTTGCCAACCTGTCATTTGGCAAAAAGCCAAATTGACATAACTGATTCGACCTTCGAGGTCCAGAGCACGCATGCCTGTGAGAATGGAGTTTTCCATCGCACGCCGGAAATTGGTTTCTGCAATTAACTCTTTTTGAGTTTGTTGTCTCTTGCGAGTGTGTCGCCAATTGGCAATCAGCATCCATGCTGTGAGCAAGCTGAGTGCACCAATGACCCAAAACAAACCATTGCCCACAAGGTCTTGCGAAGTTCGCCATGCCTGTGCTCTGAGAATAAGGCCATTGCCTACAGGCGATACAGGAACTTCGAATTCATTGTTTTGCGCCGAAATGCCGGGCATGAAACTCCATAAGCTACTGCGTTTAGGAATGGACTGCCCTGCAACGAGGTTGCCATCACTGTCGAGCAAAGAAACCGCATATTTGGCAGATATTTCACTTGGCACGCCATATCGCAACAAGCTTTCGACCGCGTACTCCGCCATGATCACGCCATTGAAACGTCCCTGCGCATTGGTCAGGGGTGTGTGCAGTTGAAGGACAACGTTTTTGGCGTAGTTTTCTTGCCCTGTTGAGTTGTTAGCCATCGAAAGACTGCCGTCATCCTCTTGGGAATAAATCGGCTGCATCAGGTCTCTGGCGAGGGTGTAGCTGTTTTCCGATTCCCCCCACTTCAGGACTTCTCCAACACGCCATTTTTGACTGACAAGAACGCTGGGTGCGTTTTGGCTGGCCAATACTTTTCGGCGATCATCAATCCACGCGATTGTTTTAAGTTCTGGGTTTTTTAAGACCAGTGATTCTGTGCGCCTAGAGAACTCCTTCAGATCAACATCTTTATTGGAGACGTCACGCGCTAAACGCATGATTTGTTCTTGACGCTCCAACAAACGGAGTCTTAACCTTTGTTGGCTGTATTCGACGTCGCGTTTGACAGCCTCTTGTTCGCGATC
>CAIODE010000364.1 GCA_903856875.1 uncultured Burkholderiales bacterium | reverse complement strand
CTTAAAACGCGCACCTCTTGGGCGCCAGGAAAGCGAGTCCATAAAGGCACTAGTTCCTTGCGGATGTAGTTGTTAAAAGCTTCTTCCATGCCAGGTTTGACATTGCCTTGAAAAAATGCGCATCGAATGAACATGAATGTCCTAGTGTGTGTGAAGTGAAGGTGTCGACAAGTTTTGATCAACTTGCCAATAGTCTTTGAGCCGTTCAAGGGCCTTGTGAAGTAGGTCCTCAACAGAATGATGAATGTCGAGTTCAATCACATCGCTTTCGTCTTGACTCGGTTTTTCAAGCGTTTGCAATTGACTGTCCAACAAACCTGCGTGCATGTAATGACCTTTTCGCTGCTGCATGCGTTCTCGAATGAGCTCGGGCTTGCCATTTAAAAAGAGAAACACCACAGGGCCAGCTGCATGGCGTATGCGATCACGGTAGATTTTCTTGAGTGCAGAGCAAGCGACGATGCCACCTAATTGACCCGCAGTGTTGGGCTGCTTGTTGGCCAAGTAGTGCGCAATTCGGTCTAGCCATGGCCAGCGATCTGCATCTTCAAGTGCAATCCCTGCGCTCATTTTTGCAACACTCTCTGGTAGGTGAAGTTCATCACCATCTTTCATGCGCAAGCAAAGCGCCTTGGAGACGCCTTCGGCCAACGTGGACTTGCCGGAACCAGAAACACCCATGACGATGATTCGAAGAGGAAGAGTGGCTGGCATGTTGAGGGGGGTGAAATCAAATCACGGCAAAGTTCATAGGCCTTTGCCGTGCCGAGCCTTAGTCGGCTTTGGCGCCAGAAGCTCTGACGATAGGGCCCCACCGCTGAACTTCTGCTTTGTTCATTTCAGCCATGGTTTCAGGGCTGGTACCCATGATGATGTATCCCAAGTCGGTCATGCGCTTGATGAACTCTGGCGATTTAGTGCCTTTCACGGCTTCTGCATTGAGTTTCATGACAATGTCGCGAGGAGTGTTGGCTGCAACGGCCAGACCAAACCAGACACCCGATTCATAGCCTGGCACGCCAGCTTCTGCAACGGTGGGCAAGTCGGGCAGCAGGGGGTCGCGTTTGGCGCCTGTCGTGGCCAGCGCTTTGAGCTTGCCAGATTTAATGTGCGGAATGGCTGAAGGAATGTTGTCAAACATCATCATGACTTGACCGCCCAACAGGTCATTTAAAGCAGGTGCACTGCCTTTGTAGGGAATGTGGGTCATGGACACATTGGTCAGTGACCTGAACATTTCGCCCGACATGTGAATGCTGGTGCCACTGCCGCTGGAAGCGTAATTGATGACACCCGGTTGAGATTTGGCTAGTGCGATGACTTCTGCGACAGAGTTGGCTTTCACAGATGGGTGAAGCACCAAAACATTGTTCAGAGAAACAAGGGCCGTGACGGGCATGAGATCTTTGTTGGGATCAAAAGGCATCTTGGCATAAAGAGCAGGGTTGATGGCTTGAATACCGCTGGTGGTCATGAACAAGGTGTAACCATCTGGGTTGGAACGGACAACATCCGTCCCGCCAATGTTGCCACCTGCACCAGGTTTGTTGTCGACTGTGACGGGCTGCCCTAAATTCTTGGACAACTCTAGGGCAATTGCACGGGAGGCAATGTCAACGGCGCCACCAGGGGGGAAGGGGCAGACCAGTCGTATGGCTTTGTTGGGAAATGCTTGCGCCAATGCGGCGGGGGCAGACAGCAATGCACTGGCCATGCTCACTGAAAAAATCAGAGCAGAAAACCACGAAAATGACGGGCGTAACTTGAAAGATGCCATGTAAAACTCCTCAGGATCGAATTTGAGCCCCAAGCCTATTTGACTTTTAGGCTTTTGAGCACAGGATATTCCCTCGATTCTATGAGTGAAGTTCACAACAAATTTTCCAATTTCGCGGTTTAATGTGGGATCCAATGGCTTCTTATCCGACGCCTTGACCCTGGTCTCTATAGGCATCTATTCGGATGTCTCAAAAGTTGAATCGAGTTTGCATGCCATTTTTTCCTTCCCTGCTGCTGAATTTGGGCCACGCGCTGGATCATCTGTTTTTATTGATTTTTGCGACTGCCGTGAGTGCCATCGCCCAAGATTTTGGGGTGGCCGGTTGGGAAGACATGATGCCCTACACCGTAGGCGCCTTCTTGATGTTTGGCTTAGCCTCTATCCCTGCAGGGCGCTTGGGTGATCTGTGGGGGCGCAGGCAAATGATGCTGGTTTTCTATTTCGGCATGGGCTTCTCCGCCATTGGTGTCGCACTTACTCAAACACCTCTTCAAATGGGCATTGCGCTCACTGTTTTGGGTATTTTTTCCGCCATTTACCACCCCGTAGGAATTCCCATGCTGGTCCAAAAAGCAGCTCGACCAGGCTTCACCATCGGTGTCAATGGCCTGGCGGGCAATTTGGGCATTGCATTGGCGGCTCTTTCAACAGGGTTTTTGGTGGCTTGGCAGGGATGGCGAGTGGCTTTTATCGTGCCCGGCCTGGTTTCTATTGCTTGCGGTTTTGCATTTGCCTGGGTGGCGCCCCAAGAGACGGGGGCGCCCGCCAAAAAGAAATCCAATTCAGTTCAATTGCCCAAGCATTTGGCTTGGCGAACTTTTGCAGTCATGGTCGCATCGGCTACCACCACCAGCGTGTTGTTCAACATCACCACCAACGGCAATGCACAGTTGTTGGCTGAGCGGCTGGATGGCTTGGTGAACGACCCTTCGCGTTTAGGCATGCTGTTGGCTGCTGTTTATGCGGTGGCCTCGTTGGCGCAATTGGTGGTGGGTCGGTTGCTCGATTGGTTTCCCATGAAGCCGCTTTTCTTTGGCGTCTTGTTTCTTCAAATTGTGGCCTTTGGCGTGGCGTCGCAAACCTCTGGTTGGATTTGGTATGTTGCAGCCATTGCTTACATGGTGATGGTCTTTGGGGCGATTCCATTCAGCGACACCATGGTGGTTCGTTATATTGACGATGCCATGCGCTCTCGCGTGAGCGGTACGCGCATTGCCATTTCGTTTGGGTTCAGTTCTATGGCTGTTTACTTGTTAGGACCTGTGGTGAAGGTGGCAGGGTTTACGCAACTCATGATGGCCCTGACCGGCGTAGCGGCATTGGGCGCCTTCATCGTTTTATTCCTACCCAACGAAGCGCAGAT
>CAIODE010000363.1 GCA_903856875.1 uncultured Burkholderiales bacterium | reverse complement strand
TGTGATGGTGAATTAAATCTCGGCGCTTAACTGCTTTAAAATGCCAATCTTTCGGGCAATTCCGCCCGTTCAACGCTTTAGCCTTAGCAAACTGTCATGACCCACGTTGTTTCTGAATCCTGTATCCGCTGCAAATACACCGACTGTGTGGACGTCTGCCCCGTAGACTGCTTCCGTGAAGGCCCCAACTTCCTCACCATTGACCCTGATGAGTGCATTGACTGCGCGGTGTGCATTCCCGAATGCCCCGTCAATGCCATCTACGCCGAAGAAGATCTGCCGGCAGACCAAGTTCACATGACCAAACTCAATGCCGAACTGGCATTGCTGCCCACTTGGAAAAGCATCACCAAACGCAAAATTCCAATGCCCGATGCTGACGACTGGAAAGACAAGACGGGCAAACTGAGCGAGTTGATACGTTGATTCAAACCGAAGCCCTGATCATTGGCGCAGGTCCTGTGGGGCTGTTCCAAGCGTTTCAACTAGGGCTTCAAGACATTCGGTGCCACGTGGTAGATGCATTGCCGCAAGTGGGCGGCCAATGTGCAGAGCTTTATGCCGACAAACCCATTTACGACATACCCGGCATTCCACTTTGCACCGGTCAAGAACTGATTGACCAACTGCAAACACAAATTAAACCCTTTGCACCGCAGTTTCACCTCCAAGAATTGGTCAGTGAACTCAAAGCCACAGAAGACGGCCAGTGGCACGTGCAAACCGACAAGGGCACGCAATTCAAAGCGGCCACAGTATTCATTGCCGCAGGTGTGGGGGCTTTCGTCAAACGCGGCCTCAGCTTGCCCTACTTTCAGGAACTGTTAGGCAAAGACATATTTCACAAAGCCCACAACGAGACAGCTTTCAAAGGCAAACACCTCTTGATACTGGGCGACAACGATGCTGCGCTAGAAGCCTGCACGCATTGGCGTCAAGGCGCCAATGCCGCAGCCAGCGTCACCTTGGTGCACAGGCGCGATCAGTTTCAAGCTGCGCCTCAAGCCATTGAACAAATGCGAGAAGCCTGTAAAGCAAAATCAATGCGCTTTGTGGCGGGCCAACCCACAGCCTTGATTCAAGCTGATGGTGCAAACTCAGGCTCAAGCAAAGAACAGCTTTCTGGCCTAGAAATTCTCAACGCCCAAGGCGAAACAGAAGTTCTACCTGCAGACGCGATTCTTTTGTGTCTAGGCATTTCTCCCAAGTTAGGCCCCCTTAGCGAATGGGGCTTGGCCATGGAACGCAAGCAGCTGGTCGTGAACACAGAAAACTTTGCCACGCAAGCTCAAGGTATTTTTGCCGTGGGCGACATCAACACCTACCCAGGTAAAAAGAAACTCATTTTGTGCGGCTTTCACGAAGCCACCTTGGCCGCCTTTGGCGCGGCTGAGTTGCTCCACCCAGAGCAAAAAACCCTACTCCAATACACCACCACTTCCACGCATTTGCACAAACTCTTGGGTGTGACGTAGAATTCAACAGCGGCTGCAATTTCAAATTTGCAGCCACATCCGCTAGGGGTGTTTTAGCTGCAAAGCTAAGACTGAGAAAGTCCCTTTGAACCTGATTGAGGTAATCCTCGCGCAGGGAAGCTTGTCTAAACAACGAGGCAAACACTCATTTGCCATCATTCGTTGAATGATCCAGCCGACCTGCCATTTCGTTGAAGGAAAACGCAATGGCACATCATTTGCCAAACTTAACATGTCAAGCATTGTGGCTTGTGAGCGCCTCTGCGCTTGCACAAAACGACACCGTTTTGATTACCAGTCCCGCGTCGCAACAAGTCAGTGGTTTTGAAAACCTGAGCCTTCGCCAAGCACCGTTCAGTGCTACCAACATAGACAACGCCACACTGCGCGACTTGGGTGCACAAAGAATTTCAGACGCCTTGCGCTTAGATTCTTCCGTCACAGACAGCTACAACTCTCCCGCCTATTGGGACATCCTCAGTGTGCGCGGCTTTACATTAGACAACCGCTACAACTACCGTCGCGAAGGCTTGCTCATCAATGCCGAAACCATGATTCCCATGGACAACAAAGAGCGCATTGAACTGTTCAAAGGCACCAGCGGCATACAAGCTGGCACCAGTGCACCAGGTGGTTTGGCCAACTACGTGGTGAAGCGCCCTCCTAATTCAGTTGAGTCCAGCATTCGCAGTTTGACGGTTAGTTACGGCAACGGCAACAACAGTTCAGTCGCCTTGGATCTTGGCGGTCGCTATGGCGAGAACAACGCCTTTGGCTACCGCGTTAATGCAGCTTATGAAGACCTTAACCCGTACACTCAAAACGCCAAAGGCCATCGCCAACTCTTATCCTTGGCCATGGACTGGCGCATCAACGCCAACACCCGTTTGGAATGGGAAGTAGAAAGCAGCAGCCGCCAGCAAATGGGCGTGAACGCAGCCAGCATTACCGGCAACTCACTGCCCTCGCCTGCCTACGGTCAAAACAATTTCTCTAAACAAAGTTGGTCTGTACCTGGCGTGTTTGAAGGGATGACCGGCAGCATGCGGCTCAAACAAAAACTAGACAACGGTTGGTTGTGGACCACGCAAGTTGGCGCTCAACGTTTGAAAACTGACGATCGTTTGAGCTACGCGTATGGCTGCTATGCCGAAGGCAATTACGACCGTTTTTGCAGCGACAAAACGTTTGATATTTACGACTACCGCAGTGAAAACGAACGCCGTTTAAGCGACGCCTTGCAAACAGAACTAACGGGGCAATTGCAATTGGCAGGCCTGCAACACGACGTGAGCATCTCTTGGTTGCGTCAGCGCCAAATAGATGTGCTGTCGTCAATGCAAGCCTACAACTGGGCGGGCACGGGTAGCTTGACTGGATTCAGTGAAAGCGCTGCGTCACCAGAGCCTTACGACTTGAACACCAACCGCCAGGAATACGCGACCGAGATCAGCGTTAAAGATCGAATCCGAGTCCATCAATTTGCCGATCTGTGGATGGGCTTACGTTCAAGCCACATTCAGCGCGACAGCCAACGTACAGATGGCAGCCAAGCAACCCACGACAAAAGAACCATCACGACGCCTTGGTTGGCCTTTAGCCACAAGTTGCCACTTAACACCACTGGCTACGCAAGCTACGGTCAAGGTGTGGAAGCACAAGTCACACCTAATCGAAATCGCTACACCAATGCAGGAGTGGCATTGCCTTCAGCAAAAAGCAATCAAAAGGAACTGGGCATTAAAGGCGCTACAAATGAATGGCTGTGGAACGCTGCAATGTTCGACATCACACGGCCTGTTTGGGGGGATCAAGGCGCCTGCGAAGAAGCCAAATCATGCACCCGCAAATTGGACGGCCTTGCCCAACACAAAGGCGTGGAATTGGGCATGGGCTACCGCAGCAGTCAATGGAAAGTAGATACGGCCGCCACCTGGTTAAATGCCAAGCGTTTAGAGCTTGTGATTGACCCTGCTCAAAATGGCCAGCGTCCTTTGAATGTGCCTTCTTTGGTGGTGAGAGCTGCTGCCGAATACCGCTGGATACAGGTACCAGGTTTGCGCACCTCATTGCGCCTAAGCCATGAAGGCCAACGCGACCTGATGGAAGGCGGCGCCATGACATTGCCAGCCTGGACCACGGCAGATTTGGCGGCGCACTACAGCACCAAAGTGGCTGGTCAAGACACTGACTGGACGCTGGCCTTAGAGAACGCCACGAACAGATCTTACTGGAGAGAATCGCCTAAGCAGTTTGGTCATTACTACCTGTATGCAGGCGCACCCAGAAACTTGCGCCTGACGGTTAGAACGCTGTTCTAAAATAAAATCCATACATGAACGATGCCATACCCACCCATCAACAGCCTCGCAATCCCCTTCATGGCTTAACCCTTGAGGCCATTGTTAGCAGCCTTGAAGAACACTACGGATGGGAAGAATTAGGGCAACGCATTCCGATACGTTGCTTCACCCAAGACCCTAGCATCAGCTCTAGCTTGAAGTTCTTGCGAAAGACACCTTGGGCTAGAGACAAGGTTGAAGGTCTGTATTTGTTCATGTTGCGAGATAAACGGCGAAATGAAGGGCATGGGAGTTGACCGGGGTGTTTTCCTGAAGCCCTTGCAATCAAATTAGGAGCTCTGCCGATTCCTCAGACATTCATGATGGTTACAGAACGGGCATTCAAATAGGCATCCATGGCTTCTGGTCCACCTTCTGAACCGTAACCTGAATCTTTGATTCCAC
>CAIODE010000362.1 GCA_903856875.1 uncultured Burkholderiales bacterium | reverse complement strand
ATGCCAAAGAAAAATGCCAGGCCGCGAACGCCTGTGTCGGAGCTTCGGCGTTCAAAGGTTTCGTAATAAAAGCGATAAAGCGCAATGCCAATGACGTAAAAGACCGGCATGAGCAAGAGCCCACAGACGATGGGGTCGATGCCTGTTTTACTGAGCAGAAAAGTGAAATAGGAGCCCAAAATGAGCAGGGCTGGATGGGCCACGTAGGGGACATCTAACAACCCAAAAGCAACTGAAAGTCCTAAACTGACAGCAGCATAAAAACAGCCAAGCAAAATTCCGAACAGAACTGCTTCGAAAAGTAAATCAATAGGAATCATCAGAAATATGACAAAGAGAGGCAGAGCTTTTGTAAAAGCCCCGCCGATTGATAATGAGTGATGACTGGATTAAGTTGCTTTTCTAGCGCGGTCAAATGGCGTAATGACATCACCTTGTTTGTCTGCTGCGGGCCAGATCACAACTTGTTTGCCAGGGTTCTTGAATTGCTCCCAGTCATTGTCTTTGATGTTTCTGAATTGGGCTTGAACCATTCTGGGTTTAGATCGCTCTCCGTTTTTGTCAAAGCTGATGGGACCCACAATGGTGTTAATTTCATTGCGACGCAAGTAATCGGCCAAGCGCTTGTTGTCAAACGTTTTGGTGGCATTCACAGCTTGTTCAATCATTTGGCCTGTGGCGTAATTGAAAGGCGGCAAATAGAAGCCCAGCGGATCTACTTTTGCTGCAATGGCGCGTTCTGTATAGCGCTTGAAGAAGTCTTCAATGCCTGGGAACTTCATTCCTGGCACATAGGAGTTGTAATTGACAACGCCATTGAGCAGACTTCCCAGACTTTGCATGACTGGGGTAAATTGCAAGCCCACCATGCCGCCGCCAAAAATTTGGACCTGCGAGCCCAGCCCAATTTCATTGACTGAACGCATGATGGCGACAGCTTCATTGGGGTAGCAGGCTACGAAAACAGCTTCGGGTCTGGCAGCTCTGACTGATCGGATGATGGAGGAAAAGTCTGTGTTGTTGCCGGGGTAGTTTTGGTCATAGACAAGGTTCCAGCCCGTATTTTTCACGACCTCACGGCAACCGTTGGCTAAGTTTTGCTGGAACTCGGCATCGGCCGCGAAAATAGCAATTGATTTGGCACCCGCATTTTTGCCGGCTTCCAAAAAGCCTTCGGACCAGCCTTTGGCGTCATTCCATGGAGCATTGTTGAACCACATGTCATGCTGGACTTTGGCATTCACTTGGAATGAGAAATTGCCCATGAGCAACTTGCCGCGCTCTTTGACCAGCGGCATGATAGGCGCGGTGGGGTTGGTGGCGTAAGGCGCAATCAGGATGTCGACCTTGTCAACATCTAGCAGTTTGGTGTAGATGCCCGGCGTATTGGCGCCATTGCTTTGATCGTCATAAACAATGAACTCCACCTTACGGCCCAAAAGGCCGCCCTTGGCATTCACGTCATCGACCCACATGCGAAGCCCGATCAGGGCGGCTTGACCGCCAGCCCCAAGTCCACCCGTTTGGGGCATGCTCATGCCTATTTTCACAGGTGCACTTTGAGCAAAAGCCATGCTCGTTGGCAATGTGGCTGCTATCAATCCCGCGCCACCTGTTTCTAATACCTTGCGCCGCATCTTGTCCATGAATGTCTCCTAGATAAATAAAAGAACTACCATTCAATGCTAAGAGACAGAACAAGAACCGATATCAGCTATTACCCTAGTTTTGTGCTGGAAATTTCAAAAAATCTTTGTTAGGCGGGTGTCTCAGTCACTCGCTCCATTTTGGAGTAGTCCTCCCCAGTCCAAGCGGGCGCTTGGGTGATGTTGAAGAAGTTGAGCTCAATCATGACCCCGTTGGGGTCTCTGATAAACAGCTGGTACAGGTTGGATTCGGGAAAATGCCTAGGCCTGAAGTTGATATTCATTGTCTGAAACCGCTCTACAAATGCTTCCGGGGCTTCTGCGAGAAATGCAACATGGTCAATGACGCCCGTCTGCCCATTGGCGGCTTCACTGCCGGTGCCAAGGTAGTATTTTTCTCGGTTGGGAATGTTGGAGGGCCCCAAGTGAACCT
>CAIODE010000361.1 GCA_903856875.1 uncultured Burkholderiales bacterium | reverse complement strand
CGCCCTTCCAATTTTCCTTTGCCATTGATAATCGCGTCATGGCTCTTATTACTTTACTTGACGCATCCTTGGCTTTTGGCCACGTTGCGCTGCTCGATCACGCTGACTTTGCACTGGAAACTTCGGAACGCATTGGCCTGATTGGCCGCAACGGCACAGGCAAATCCTCCTTTCTCAAAATTTTGGCAGGCATGGAGTACGCCGACGACGGCACCATGCATGTCCAACAAGGTGTTCGCATTGCCTATGTGGCACAAGAGCCTGTGCTTGAATCGCAAGACAGCATTTTCGAGTCTGTGCAGCGCGGCCTCGCTCCGGTCATGAAACTCATTGATGACTACAGTAACTGCGTCGGAGACCTTGATGTGTTGCAAAGCCAGATTGAATCTCTCGATGGCTGGGGCTGGGAGCAACGTGTCGACGAAACATTGCACCGCTTGCACCTAGACCCTGGTGCCAAGGTGGCCACCTTGTCTGGCGGCAATCGCAAACGCGTGGCACTGGCCCAAGCCCTTGTGACGCATCCAGATGTTTTGTTGTTGGATGAACCCACCAATCACCTTGATTTGGATTCCATTGCTTGGCTCGAGCAACTCTTGATCGACTTCAAAGGCAGCGTGGTGGCCATCACGCACGACCGCGCATTTTTAGACCGCATTGCCACATGCATTTTAGAGTTGGACCGTGGCCGCCTGCGCAGTTATCCGGGCAACTTTGCCCAATATCAAATCAACAAAGAAGAGCAGATGGCGCAGGAGGCTGTGATCAGCGCGAAGGCCGACAAGTTGTTGGCACAAGAAGAAATTTGGATTCGCAAAGGCGTGGAGGCACGCCGAACAAGAAGTCAAAGCCGCATCGTTCGACTTGAAAATTTGCGCGCCACACGCAGTGCGCGCAGAGAACAAGTGGGACGCGTTCGAATGGAAGTGGCCTCTGGCGCACCCACAGGCAAATTGGTTGCAGAGCTGACCGATGTCTGTAAATCTTTCACCTCGCCCGAAGGCGACGTGAAAGTCATTTTGAAAGACTTCACAGCCACGCTGCTGCGCGGCGACAAGATTGGCTTGCTGGGCCCCAACGGCGCTGGCAAAACGACGCTCTTGAAAATGATTCTGGGCGAACTTGAAGCCGACAGTGGCAAAGTGAGGCAAGGCGCCAATTTGCAAGTGGCCTACTTTGATCAAATGCGCAACGCGCTTGACTTGGAAGCTTCCTTAGAAGACTTCATCAGCCCAGGCAGTGAGTGGATTGAAATTGGCAACAAGCGCCAGCACGTCAAAAGCTACTTGGGTGACTTCTTGTTCTCGCCTGCGCGGGCCACATCACCCGTCAAATCGTTGTCTGGCGGCGAGCGCAATCGCTTGTTGCTGGCGCGCTTGTTTGCCAGGCCCGCCAATGTCTTGGTGCTTGACGAACCCACCAACGACTTAGATATTGAAACACTGGAACTCTTAGAGGAGTTACTACAAGATTACCAAGGCACCGTGTTCTTGGTCAGCCACGACCGGGCCTTCATGGACAACGTGGTAACCAGCATCATTGCCTGCGAAGCAACGCCAGAGAATCCTGGTTTTTGGCGTGAGTACGAAGGCTCGGTGCAAGATTGGTTGACACAATCACTGCGCAGCCAAAGCATTCAAGCGCAGAACAAGGCGGCGGCGGCCAAGGCTGCGACGCAGTCCAATTCAAGCTCAAGCTCAAGCTCAAGTGCTGCTTCCAAGCCCGCACCAGCCAGGATCAGTGAAGCCGCCGCCGTACAGCCCAAGGCCGCCGCAAAGAGCGCGCAGAAATTGAGCTACAAAGAGCAGCGCGAACTGGATGGCTTGCCCGCGTTGATTGAAAGCTTAGAAAAAGAACAGAGCGAAGTTCGAGCTACCCTGTCAGACAGCGCCTTGTTTGCCAAAGACCCCGCCACAGCTGCCGCTCTGTTTGCCCGAGACACGCAAATAGACAATGAGTTGGTGAGTGCACTTGAGCGGTGGGAACTTCTTTCAACACCATGAAGCTTCAGTCAAGAGGCAATGGGCAAGTGGCTTTAAACTAAGCACCATGGGACAACTTCTTTTAGTGCGCCACGGTCAGGCTTCTTTCGGCGCCGACGATTACGACCAACT
>CAIODE010000360.1 GCA_903856875.1 uncultured Burkholderiales bacterium | reverse complement strand
AAGCACTTGATAGTGCCTTGTTTGGCTTGGGCCTTGGCGCAGCTTTTTCAACTGAACCCTTTACAAACAACTGTGCTACTTATTTTCTCTGGCTTACCAACTGCTTCCACATGCTATGTGTTGGCATCGAGAATGGGCTACAACGGCGCCTATGTTGCAGGTCTGGTCACTGTGTCCACCCTGCTGGGCGTTTTGAGTTTGCCTTTTGCATTGGGCGTGTTGGGCGGCTTGAAGTTTTAAGCGCGATTGGCAAGTGACCAGGCCACTTGCTCTTGAACCACGGGATCGGAATGCGACAGCCAAGGCACCAAAGCATTGACCAAAGCGGCAGCGTCTTCAGCTGAAATTTTTTCAGCGTCATGCAAGGCATTGCCTGCAGCCAAAGCCACGTTTCGAATCCATCTGGCATGGCCAATGCGCCGAATGGCACTGCCTTCCGTCATGTTTAAAAAAGTAGCTTCATCCCACTGAAGTAACTCTTGCAATTGAGGGGCCTTCAAGGGCTCACGCGCATCAAAATCTGGCAGCGTACTGCGCTTGGCGTATTTGTTCCACGGACAAGCCCATTGGCAATCGTCGCAGCCATAAATTCGATTACCAATAAGGGGGCGAAGTTCATGCGGTATTTCTCCGGCGTGTTCTATGGTGAGATATGAAATACAACGCCTCGCATCCAATTGATAGGGTGCCACAATGGCCCGAGTGGGACACAGGTCAATGCAGGCCGTACACGACCCGCAATGCGATGTGATGGCCTCGCTGCTTGGCAACGCAAGGTCGACAAACAACTCGCCCAAAAAGAAAAAGGAACCCGCTTCTCTTTGCAATACCAAAGTGTTTTTGCCGCGCCAGCCCTGACCGCTTCGGACCGCCAACTCGGCCTCCATGACCGGTGCAGAATCGGTAAATACTCGGTGTCCGAAGGGGCCTATCAATTCCGCCATGCGGTGTTGGAGTTTTTGCAAACGGCTTCGCATCACCTTGTGATAGTCCCGCCCTCTGGCATAGACTGAAACCACGCCTTGGGTGGGGCGATTCAATGCTTGCGCTTCAGAATCAGCCGACAACGCCGTCAGGTTGCCAGGCAAGTAATCCAGGCGAACCGTGATGACACTGAGTGTTCCAGGCACCAATTCTGCAGGCCGGGCACGTTTTAGCCCATGGCTTGCCATATAGTTCATGCTGCCATGGAATCCGGCAGCCAGCCAAGCCTGAAGCCCTGGCTCAGCTTCGGACAAATTCACATCTGTCACGCCAATTTGAGAAAATCCCAGTTCACGAGCGGCAATTTGCAACTCAGACCACAAAGCGACAATGTCCATTGCGCCAGTGCTTGAAATACCCGAAAGAGAATGATGAGTGTTGTTCACCCTGAGATTGTAGGAACTCCCGAGCCCCTTGGCGCGGCCAGTTGGCTATGGTCGGATGAAAACCAGACACAGACATTTGCACGAGCTCTGGCTCAGCAAGTTGAACTCAGAGATGCCTACATCGAACTGCAGGGTGATCTTGGGGCTGGCAAGACCACTTTTGTCAGGCACCTGCTCAAGGCACTTGGGGTAGAAGGACGCATCAAAAGCCCTACCTATGCCGTGGTGGAGCCCCATGAAGCAAAACTTTCCCTGCCGCTTTCCCAATTTAGGCCTGCCAGTGTTTCCGTGAGCTTGGAAATTCTGAACATTTGGCATTTCGATTTTTACCGCTTCAACGACCCTCAAGAGTTTGAAGAAGCCGGCTTTCGCGATTTATTTGCCAGTCCTGGACTGAAAATAGCAGAATGGCCGGAACAAGCACGCGGCATGTTGCCAGTCGCAGATTTGAGAATAAGCATCACTGTCAACGAACAAGAAGGACGCCATGTGAGCTGTGTGAGTCACACAGCCAAGGGGCTTTCCATCTTGCAAGGCTTGCTGAATTTAAAACCAGCTCTTGAAAATTCCAAAACCACTCACCATGCCCATACAAAGACGTGATTGGTTAAAGTTCTCTGGGCTTGCCCTGATGCTGGGCTGGGCCGACATTAGCCGAGGTGCCAGCTTGCTGGCAGTCCGAGTGTGGCCGGCCAAGGACTATTCCCGTGTCACCCTGGAATCGGATGTTGCACTGAAAACAAAGTACACCTTTGTGCCCTCACCACCCCGCTTGGCCATTGACATTGATGGCTTGGATTTAAATCCTTCTATCAAGGAGTGGGTGGGAAAAATCAAACCGGATGACCCCAATATCACTGGCGTTCGTGTAGCGCAAAACAGTCCCGGTGTCGTGCGCATGGTGTTTGATTTAAAGCAGCCCGTACAACCTCAAGTTTTTGCACTCACACCCGTGGGAAACTATCAGCACCGGTTGGTGTTGGATCTGTACCCAAGCACACCGGTAGATCCTCTAGAGAGTTGGATTTCAGAACGCACCCAAAGCAGCGATGCTTTAAGTGACTGGCTGAACAAAAATTCAAACGCAGGCGCAGCCAATTCAACAGCCCCTGCAACTCAAAACGGGCAAGCCCCTTCAGGAAGTCATCCTGCGTTGCAAACCCCTCCCATCACCGACAGGCTGATTGTGGTGGCCATTGATGCTGGTCATGGCGGCGAAGACCCTGGTGCCATAGGACCCAATGGCACCAAGGAAAAAGATGTGGTGCTTCAAATCGCATTGAAGCTAAGAGACCGAATCAATGCAAGCCATGTGAAGGGCAACCCTATGCGCGCCTACCTGACGCGTGATGCCGATTACTTTGTACCCCTGCATGTTCGCGTCCAAAAAGCCAGAAAAGTGCAAGCAGATTTGTTTGTGAGTGTGCATGCAGATGCATTTTTCACACCCAACGCACAAGGTGCCAGTGTGTTTGCATTGAGCCATGGCGCAGCTTCCAGCAGTGCAGCGAGGTGGATGGCCTCTCAAGAAAACAAAGCCGATCTCATTGGCGGTATGAACTTTGGCGTGAAAGATTCTCAAGTGCAGCAAGCCCTGCTTGACATGAGTACATCGGCTCAAATTAAGGACAGCTTGAATTTGGGAGGTGCCCTTTTGCGAGAAATTGGCAGCGTTGGAAGACTGCATAAGCCCAAGGTTGAGCAAGCAGGTTT
>CAIODE010000359.1 GCA_903856875.1 uncultured Burkholderiales bacterium | reverse complement strand
ATGGCTGAAATTTACACCAGCCCTTTAAGAGAAACCACCGTTTGGTCTCCCCGTGGCGCAGATCCTGAATTGGAAATTGAATTTCTACGTCGTCTGATGATGCGATTGGGCGGCCAGAGTCTCTCAGCCAATGCTGCTCTGAACAGTCCAGCCAACTCAGCCACAGCACCATCATCTGGCACAAGCATGCCAGCCGATGTGAAAGTGATTAAACAGAATAACCTGCCAGCCATCGAAATCAACGACGGCTTTGACCGCGCTTGGCGACGCGTTGGTGTGGCCATTGATCGAACTGGCTTTACAGTTGAAGACCGAGATCGTGCACAAGGTGTGTTCTTTGTCCGTTATGCGCCACCCGGCACCACAGGCAAAGAACCAGGCTTTTTTGCAAAGCTTTTCACCAGCGACAAAGTCATACCAACATTGGCCAAATATCGCATCGCAGTCACCAGCAAGGGTGAAGTTTCAACTGTGATGGTTCAAGCCTCTGACGGCATTCCCGAAACCTCCGCCAACGCAGACAAAATCATTAAATTGCTGGCGGACGAGATCAAATAACAAACACTTACCCAGATTCAAAAGGTCTGGACGAAAAAAAACCCCGCATGCGGGGTTTTTCTTCGACTGCCAAGAATTACTTCTTAGGTGCTTCTGCAGGAGCCGCAGCAGGTGCAGCGGCTGGAGCAGCAGCAGCTGCAGCAGGAGCAGCATCAGCTGGCTTAGCATCAGCAGCAGGAGCGGCTGGTGCAGCAGCTGGAGCTGGTGCTGGTGCTGGAGCAGCTTCTTCTTTTTTACCGCAAGCAGCCAAAGCAGCAGCAGCGATCACGGCAGCCAAAACGAGGGACTTATTCATGATTATTTTCCTTAAAGTTAGTGAAAAAACAATTTCCGGGAAATTGTCATCAGGGCTAGAACAACCCTGTTGACAGAACAGCAAGCACTCGAGCTCTTACTATCCAGCCTCAAATTATAGCTTTAATCATGTGAGCTATTTTCTGCCGCTGCTTCCCGCGTATGCCACCAGCCCTCTTCCCACCAAGCCTGCATCAGTTGAACAGCCGCCTCGGTCAGGCCCCTAGCCTCTTTGGCCGATAGGCGCTTCTCATTGGCCAGCCTTTGAAGCAACGTAGCGTCTTTCCCTGCTGCTCGGAAGCTCTCTCCGTTGATGAAGATGTGCTTCGCATCAAACAACATTTTGGTTCTTCGGTCGAGAAAAACACTACATGGCCATGAAAAAGCGCTCAACACAGCTTGATCTGGAGGGTCGAACCACACACTGGGTTTAGGCTCTGTCAATGCTTCACCTAACAAACAGTTCAACATCTGGGGGTCTTTAAGCGCTTTGGCAACTGATTGCAAAGCAAATTTTTGCAGCGCCTCTGGAATACAAGCGTCCTTGATAGCAACAGCTTGACTGGGATCTTGGTAAATCACATCCAAACTGGAGCCCGCATTTTCAGACATCTCTTCCGACAGCCCCATCAACAATTCACTGGCCAACTCGGCACTTCGGGGGACCTTGAAGCCGATGGAATAAGTCATGCATTCACCCACAGCAATGCCATCGTGGGCATATCCCGGGGGCAAATAAAGCATGTCACCAGGGTTCAACACAAACTCAGCTTCAGGCTTGAATGTTTTCAAAATTTTGAGTGGCACACCTTCCTGCAACTCAAACTTATTCTGTCGCCCAATTCGCCACTTCCGTTGACCCTGCGCTTGTAAGAGGAAAACGTCATAGCTGTCGAAATGCGGGCCCACACCGCCACCCTCCGTGGCATAACTGATCATCAGGTCGTCCAGCCGCGCATCGGGCACAAATCGAAATTGTTGCAAGAGGGCATGCACCGCATCGTTGTGCAGGTCCACCCCTTGGATGAGGACCGTCCAATTGGGCGTTTTCAGGGAAGGCAAACTTTTTCGGCTCATGGGGCCCTTTTTCAAGGTCCATTTTTCACCTTTGCGAACAATGTAGCGTGACTCAACCTCCTCGCTTTCAACCATGTCCAACAAGGCAGTGCGATCGATCAAAGGCTTCATGCCTGGGATGGCTTGCCGAATGAGCAGTGGTTTTTT
>CAIODE010000358.1 GCA_903856875.1 uncultured Burkholderiales bacterium | reverse complement strand
TTAAGCATGGTGTACGGCGACTTGATGCTTCAAGTGAATGGCCTGACCGGTCTGAGCAGCTTCTAACAAACTCAAGCAAACTTCTGTGGTGGCACGTGCCCAAGTACCGCTGTGAAGCAAAGATTGGCCTTCTCGCAATGCGCCCCAGATTTCATCGATCACTTCTTTTCTGGGATAGGCGGGTGTGGGTAAGGCATCGAAGGTTTCATGCTCGGGTCCATACATCCAAAGTCCTTTGGGTGTGAGCCGCAAGTCAGCTTTTTCACAACTCACAACAACAGGGCCAAAGTGTTGGTGGGAATCTTCATTTTGCGCGGTGGCTTGGTACAAACTGCCGCCATAGTTGCGCGACGCTTTGAGCTGGCTCTCTTGGTCAGAAGTGGACGTTGTGGCCAATCGTTTGCGAGCACTGCCGTAACGTTTTTCACTTTCAGACGCGGGCTTGGCATTGCCAATTTCACCGACGTGGTCCATCCAGACATCGCTGTCAAAATGGCCGTATCCGTTGTAGGTGAGGTTGGCAAAGGCGCCACTTTCAAACTTGAGCAGTGCACTGTAGGCACCTTCTGTGGACCGTGCGGCATCCCATTGGCCGGTACAAGCTTGCACCGTTGAAACTTTGCCGCCCCCTAGCAAGCGCACCACATCAACTTGGTGGGATGCTTGACTGTGTGTCACGCCACCGCCTAGTGCAGTGTTCAGCTCTTCTGGCCTGCGAGGGCGGTACAAGAAATCGGTGTAGTTCAGAGCGGTGATCATTTGGACCTGACCCAAACGGCCAGACTGAATGAGTTCATAGGCGCGCAAAACTGGCGCATTGAAGCTGTGGCTGTGCCCCACCATCAGCTGCACCCCTGCGTCACGGCATGCCTGGATCATGTTGTGGCATTCATTCAAGCCAACAGCCATGGGTTTTTCAACCCAGACATGCTTGCCATGTTGGGCAGCCATGGCGGTGTGCTGGGCATGCAGGCCGTGCGGTGAGGCAATGTAAATCAAATCTATATCAGGCAAAGCACACAGTGCTTCCGCGTTGGGGGTGACTTGGCCCTGAAAGTCTTTTTCAAATTGGGAGCAGGCTTGGTGCAAGGGGTCGGTTGCAGCGACCAATTGGACGCGAGGGTCTTGTTGAAACGTGGGCAGCATGAGGGTGAAGGCTCTGCCTAAACCAATGACACCAATGCGAAGCGGAGCGTTCATGGTTTTAAAGACCTATTTCAATGACGCCAGAGAATGCGCGCGAAACACAGACCATGATGTGATGGTGCTTTTCTTCGTCGTTCAAAACAAAATCGCGGTGCTCGACAACACCTGAAATCAAATCCAATTTACAACTGCCGCAAGTGCCGCTCTCACATGAGCTTGGGACAGCATGGCCGTTGTTTCTAAGGGCCTCGAGAATGCTTTCATGTGCCGCAACTGGAATGATCTGTTGCGTGCTGAGCAGTTTCACTTCAAAAGCTTCAGAAGGCTCAAATTGCTGGCCTGTCGATGCACCAAAGCTCTCGAAATGCACACGCCCCTGCGGCCAGTGGCCAGACATGTCGCGCACTGCGTCCATCAGGCCTAGAGGGCCACAGCAGTAAATATGTGCCGCAGTGGGTTTTTCTAAAACGGGCCAGAGGTCCAGTCCCAGACCTGGGTTACCACCATCAAAATGAAAACTGACTTCTCCCATTTCGCTGGTGTTGCTCAACGCTTGAAGTGTGTCAACAAATGCGGCACCTGCTTTGTCTCTGGCGCAGTAATAAAAGCGGAAACGCGCATGGGCATGCATCGACCGAGCGTCGTGCATTTGTCTGAGCATCGACAGCAAGGGTGTGACGCCAATACCGCCCGCAATGAAGATGACTTCCTTTGCTTGATCAATTAAGCCAAAGTCGTTTTTGGGCATGCTGACTTGCAAGAAATCGCCTTCTTGGACTTGCTCAATCATGCTCTGTGAACCGCCACGTCCTTGACGCTCGTGCTTGATGGCCAGTTCGCAGTAGGCTGTTTCAAATGGGTTGTTGCAGAGTGAGTAATTGCGTTTTTGACCACCGGGGGTTTTAACGGTCACGTGCGCGCCCGCTGTGAAGGTGGGCAAGGCGTGGCCTTTAGGGTGAACCAGCCTAAATAGCCAAATGTCATTGGCAACAAGGCGCTTTTGCTGCACCTGCAATGGGAAAAGATCGGGCTCGAGGGTCATGTCAGTGCTATGGATGCCTCCGAGTCTGCTCGACCCGCCATATCTAATATTTCAAGTTCACTTAAAATATTATATTTCCTACTAC
>CAIODE010000357.1 GCA_903856875.1 uncultured Burkholderiales bacterium | reverse complement strand
GTACAAGCCAGACAACTGCGTGTTTTTGGAAGGGTTGCAAGTGGTGAAAATTTCCAAATCAAAGGCATCGTTGCCTTCGGGCAAATTTTCAAGAACCAGTTGGGTGCCGTCCATTTTGAAAGAGGTGCCACCGCCATTGACCATGACTCGGGCCAAATTCAAATCTTCGCCATCTAAACGCAATGCTTGCGCCGCCACATCGGGATTGCGGCGCATTCGCATCTTGTTAAGGACGCGCGTTTTGACGGGGTCTAAGTCAAATGTGAGATCAACGGTATCGATCCAAAACGCAGGCGCTGTGTAATCAACACGTCGAATTGCTTTTGATTGTTCTTCAAGCATCACAAAAAATCTCCTTGGGTTGGGTCGAAGCGCTGGCAGGGCCTGCGCTTTCAAACACCTTGTTTGAGCGAGGCTTCAATGAATGCGTCCAAGTCGCCGTCCAATACTTTTTGAGTATTGGAGGTTTCAACGTTGGTGCGTAAATCTTTGATGCGACTTTGATCGAGCACATAACTGCGAATTTGATGACCCCAACCCACATCGGTTTTGGTGTCTTCCAATTTTTGTTGGGCTTCCATGCGTTTGCGCATTTCGAAATCGTACAAGCGCGAACGCAAACGTTTCCATGCGACGTCGCGGTTGCTGTGCTGACTGCGGCCATCTTGGCACTGCACCACAATGCCTGTGGGAATGTGTGTCAATCGAACCGCAGAATCTGTTTTGTTAATGTGCTGCCCACCCGCCCCGCTGGCACGAAAGGTATCGGTGCGAACGTCGGCAGGGTTGATGTCAATCTCAATGGAGTCATCAACTTCGGGGTAGACAAAAATACTGGCGAAGCTGGTGTGCCGACCGCCGGATGAGTCAAAGGGTGACTTTCTAACCAAGCGGTGAACACCTGTTTCGGTGCGCATCAAACCAAATGCGTAATCGCCTTCAAATTTGAGGGTGGCGCCTTTGATGCCCGCTATATCGCCGGCCGACTCATCTTCTACGGTGACTTTGAAGCCTTTGCGCTCCGCATATCTCAAGTACTGCCGCATGAGCATGCTGGCCCAATCGCAAGCTTCGGTGCCCCCTGCGCCTGCCTGAATGTCGACGAAGGCATTGCATGAGTCGGCTTCATTGTTGAACATGCGCCTGAATTCGAGCTGCTCCACAATGCTTGACAGCTTATTGCCTTCGACTTCAATGGTGAGCAAGCCAGCGTCGTCGCCTTCCTCTTTGCTCATGGCAAAGAGTTCGCTGTTGTCAGATAGCTCTGATGTGAGGGTGTTCAGGGTGACCACCACGCCATCGAGTGCTTTTTTCTCTTTTCCTAATTCTTGCGCTTTCTTTGGGTCGTTCCAGACCGTGGGATCTTCGAGCGATGCATTGACGGTTCTTAGGCGTTCTGATTTGGCATCGTAGTCAAAGATACCTCCGTAAATCTTCGGTGCGGGCGGCCAGGTCGGTCAATTTCGCGCCAATTTGATTGATGTGTTCTGCGTCCATGAGTCAGCGTGTCCGAATCTTTAAAAGAATGGATTTTCTCATGCTTAGAGGCATCTTGGGAGTCAAATCAGGCCAAAAAGTCCTCAAGTAGTTGGGCCAATGCCTCTGCTTGGTCGTGATGCAGCATGTGACCCGCATCTTGAAGCGTGGCGATCTTCAAGTCTGTGACTGATTTCAGGCGCTCATGGAACTCTTCCAAGGTGAATTTTCCCTTCCACCATTGTGTCAAAGAGTCGTCTGAGGCTTCGACCATCAAGGTCGGTGCTTTGATTCTTTTGTAAATTTCAAGCACTTCATCGACGCGATACAGGTAGGGATTGACCACTTTGTGGGCTGCATCGCCCAAAATTCGCCACTGGCCTTGAGCGTCAACTTGGGCCCAATGCTGTGCCAGCCAATCGGCTTTGTCCTTTGATAAACGTCGGTTGGTTTTCATGAGTCTTTGGGCGACAGCCGCTGCGTCGGGGTAGGGTTTGAGGTTTAACTCGCCTTTTTCAAATGCTTGCAACTCGTCTAGCCATTGTCCTAAACGACCCGGCGCTTGGGAGGGGCGGGTGGCAGACATGCCAAAACCCTCTAAATTAATCAGGCGACGAATGCGATCGGGGCGTGCGCCTGAGTACATCATGACCACATTGCCACCCATGCTGTGACCCACCAAATCGATGCCTTGGCCAGGGCACATTTGGAGGAGCAAGGCATCCAAATCGCCTAAGTAATCGGGCAACCAGAAACTGTCGGTGGCAGGGCCTTGGGTGAGGCCATAGCCGCGCCAATCAGCCGCCAAAATGCGTCGGCTCTGGAAAAATGCATCGCTGAAGGAATCCACCATAAACTGCCAGGAGGCCGCCACATCCATCCAACCGTGCGCCAAGACCACGGGCGGCAAGCTAGATTGGGGATTTCCCCACTCGCGAACATGGTAATGATGCCCTCGCAAAGGGACGAAATGGCTAGTAGAGTGACGTTTAACTTGGTACATACTGCAGGATCATAAGGAGACAGGGAATGCGTGTCAGTCACCCGAACGACGCTTACGAGACGGTCCACCGACAATTTGCTTGGCAAGTGCCTGAATTTTTTAACATGGCAGAGCTTTGCTGTAGCCGCTGGGCCCGCTCAGCCAAGCATCAGCATGCCACGGCTATTTTGGAGCATCAGACAGGTGGTCAGGCCCCCCTGACGTGGACTTTTGCGCAATTGCAAACTGCAGCCAACGAGTTGAGTACACAACTTGTGGCCTTGGGTGTTCAAAAAGGGGATCGAGTTGCCATTGTGATGCCGCAGCGATTTGAAACCGCTGTTGCCTACATGGCGGTTCTGCAAATGGGTGCCGTGGCCATGCCCTTGTCCATGTTGTTTGGTCCTGAAGCTTTGGCTTTTCGGGTGGAGGACAGCGGTGCTGCGGTAGCCCTTTGCGATGAGGCTTCAACCCCCATCTTGGCAAATTTAAAGAAAGAATGCCTTGGGCTGAAAACGGTATTGGATGTTTCCAAAGAATTGAAACTCCCCAAATCCAATTTGTCGAGTCAGAAAAAATTCAGATCCGTTCAAACCAAAGCAGACGATCCAGCCATCTTGATTTACACAAGCGGTACCACGGGTAACCCGAAAGGTGCACTCATTCCACACAGAGCATTGATTGGCAATTTAACGGGCTTTGTTGGCAGTCAAAATTGGTTTGGCTTTGAGCCGCATGCGCCGTCTGAGGTGAGTCTTTCGATGTCTACTTTGCCAACAGGATCGCAAGCCATTTTTTGGTCGCCTGCCGACTGGGCCTGGACCGGGGGCTTGATGGATGCCTTGTTGCCATCGCTTTATTTTGGACGCCCCATTGTGGCGTTCAAAGGGCGCTTCAGTCCCGAACTTGCATTTGAAATTTTGCACACGCATGGCATCACGCACAGTTTTTTATTTCCTACGGCCTTGAAAGCCATGATGAAGGCGCAAGCGAATCCACGCCAGCAATACAACATTGTGTTGAAAGGTTTGATGAGCGCGGGCGAGGCCGTGGGTGACGCAGTGTTTGCCTACTGCCGCGATGAGTTGGGCGTGGTGGTGAACGAAATGTTTGGCCAAACAGAGATCAATTATGTGGTGGGCAATTGCCAAGTTTTTTGGCCTTCTAAGGCTGGCAGCATGGGGCGTGGCTATCCTGGTCATCAAGTGGCCGTGATGAATGAGCAAGGGCAGATTTGCAAACCTGGTGAACCAGGCGAGGTGGTTGTGAACCGTTTCGATCGGCATGGTCATCCCGATCCCGTTTTCTTTTTGGGTTATTGGAAAAATCCTTCAGCCACGCAAGCCAAATACACAGGCCATTGGTGCCGAACAGGCGATGTCGCCTTTGAAGACGATGATGGCTATCTTTGGTACCAAGGTCGAACCGATGACATGTTCAAATCCGCAGGTTATCGCATTGGCCCCGGAGAAATTGAAAATTGTTTGGTCAAACATCCTGCTGTGATGAATGCCGCTGTGGTGCCTAAACCCGATGCTGATAGGGGTGCTTTGGTGAAAGCCTATGTGGTCTTATCGCCAGAATTTGTGGTTCAAAGAGCCTCGGTCCAAGATGTCTCAAATTTTGAAAGGCAAGTCATTGAAGATTTACAACGACACGTCCGTGGCTTATTGGCACCCTATGAATATCCCAAAGAAATTGAGTTCATTGAGCAATTGCCTATGACTACCACGGGCAAGGTGCAGCGCCGTTTCTTGCGTTTGCAAGAAGAAGAGCGGGCGCGTCAAAAAATGTAAATTCAGTCAACCTATCGTGTTTCAAGGGTCAGTCGAATTGAAATAGGTTTTACACTCTGACCAACCCTTTTTTTTACCAGCAGTTTTAATTCAAGATGAAAAAAATCAATCTCGGCACGTCGGACCTTCAGGTCACGCCCATCTGTCTAGGCACCATGACCTTTGGTGAGCAAGTCGCAGAAAATGAAGCCCACTCAATTTTGAACCGCTCTCTAGATTTGGGTGTGAACTTTTTGGACACAGCAGAAATGTATTCTGTTCCTTCCAAAGCCGAGACCTTTGGTTCAACTGAACGCATTCTGGGCAATTGGTTTGCCAACACGCCAGGCGCTCGCCAAAAAGTGGTGTTGGCCACCAAAGTGGCGGGCCCTTCAAGGGGTATGCCTTGGGTTCGCGAAGGCACAGGCATGACGGCGCAAGACATTTTGAATTCTTGCGATGCCAGCCTCAAGCGCTTGCAAACAGATGTGATCGACTTGTATCAAATTCACTGGCCAGAGCGCCATGTGCCCGCCTTCGGCATGATGTATTTCGATCCCACCAAGGCTGCCATTGAAACCGCCATTCACGAGCAACTCGAGGCCATGGCCAAGTTGGTCAGTGCAGGCAAAGTCCGTTACATTGGCCTTTCCAACGAAACGCCATACGGTACCCACGAGTTCATTCGATTGGCCGACCAGCATGGCTTGCCGCGAGTCATGACCGTTCAAAATCCTTACTGTTTGGTCAATCGCACGTATGACAACGCGATGGATGAAACATGCCATCGTTTGGACGTCTCTTTGCTGGCTTATTCACCCTTAGGTTTTGGCTCCTTAACTGGTAAATACGATCAAACAGGCTTGGAGGGAGAAGGTGCACCGATGGGGCGCTTGGCCAAGTATGAGTCCATGCGAAAACAACGTTGGGCACGACCTAGCACCTTGGACGCGGCGCGTTTGTACAACCAATTGGCGCGCGACAATGGCATGACACCCACTCAAATGGCGCTGGCATTCTGTTACACCCGTTGGTCGGTTGCCAGTACCATCATTGGTGTCACGTCTGTGGCGCAATTGGAAGAGGATGTCAAAGTTTGGGGCACCGAATTGTCAGCCCAAGTGTTGGCTGAAATTGATGAAATCCGATTGACTCACCGCGATCCTGCAACCTGATCTTTGAGTTGAATTGAAGCGAGATTCTGATGCCTGAAAATTTAATGGATGTCATGCAACACCCACTGACCGTGGTGGTGTTGGCTTACCTTTTAGGCTCTTTGAGTTTTGCTGTCATTGTGAGCAAGTTCATGGGCTTGTCCGATCCGCGCTCTTACGGGAGTAAGAACCCGGGCGCCACCAATGTTTTGCGATCTGGCAACAAAAAAGCGGCGGTTTTAACTTTGTTGTTTGATGCGGTGAAGGGCTGGATGCCTGTGGCCGTGCTACTTCATTTTGGCGCAGCTTACGGCTTGGCAGAAGGCGTTGCAGCGGCTGCTGGGCTGGCTGCATTCTTAGGCCATTTGTACCCTGTCTTTTTTAAATTTGAAGGCGGCAAAGGCGTGGCCACCGCCTTGGGCGTTCTGATGGGCGTTTCTCCCTTGTTGGGCTTGGCCGTGGCCATCACTTGGCTCGGAATTGCTGCGTACTTCAGATACTCTTCTTTGGCCGCTTTATTGGCGGCTGTTTTGGCGCCTGTTTATTACGCCATGGCGGCCGACGGTCCGTTGTGGGATTTCAATGGCGCCATCTTTGGCATGCTGTGTGTCATGGGTATTTTGTTGTTCTGGCGGCACCGCGACAATGTGAACCGTTTGCTTGCAGGCACTGAAACAAAGTTGGGCGCTAAGAAAAGTTAAAAAAAGCGCCCAAGTCCTTTTTTTAGTCTCGAAAATTATTGAAGCTAATCGGTATCTCAGTGATGTCTTTGCGCAGTACGGCCATGGCAGCTTGAAGGTCATCCCGCTTCGCGCCCGTCACGCGCACAGCGTCGCCTTGAATGGAGGCCTGAACTTTGAGTTTGCTTTCCTTCAACAATTTTTGTATTTTTTTGCTGTCCTCGGTGGCAATGCCATTGCGGACTTTCAAAACTTGCTTGACTTTGTCGCCGCCCATTTTTTGGACGTCGCCTTTGTCCAGGAAACGCACATCAACACCGCGCTTGGCCATTTTGTTGAGCAGCACTTCGTCAATCTGAGTGAGCTGAAAGTCGGCGTCGCCAAACAAAGTGATTTCTTTGTCCTTCAATTCAATGGCTGCAGACGTGCCCTTGAAGTCAAAGCGAGTGGCTATTTCTTTGGCGGTGGTATCAACCGCATTTTTTACTTCAACCAAATTTGGTTCGCAAACAGTGTCAAAAGATGGCATGGGGTTCAACAATCAAGTCAGAGAATGCGACAATTCTCCCATGAACGTGACCCAAAACGTACCTCTTCAGTCTTACAACAGCTTTGGCATCGTGGCCAAGGCCTATTCTTTGGTGCGAATTAGCTCTGAGGCAGACGCCATTGAGGCCCAAAAAGAGCTGGAAAATTGGCATGAAGGGCATTGCGTCTTGGGCGGCGGCAGCAACATTGTCTTAACAGGCGATGTGAAGCCTCTTGTTCTCAAAGTTGAAATTGCGGGCAAGCGCTTGGTTTCTGAAACCCATAAAGCCTGGATTGTCGAGGCGGGTGCCGGCGAGGACTGGCACGAGTTTGTGGCTTGGACTTTGTCCCAAGGCTGGCCAGGTCTGGAAAACATGGCCCTGATTCCCGGCTCTGTGGGCGCCTCACCTGTTCAAAATATTGGTGCCTATGGCGTTGAACTTCAGGATCGGTTCGATTCCTTGGATGCGCTCGATTTGGTCACAGGCAAAATGTTTACACTCAATGCTGCGCAGTGCGCTTTTGGGTACCGCGATTCAGTCTTCAAGCACGCCAGCAGTGGCCCTAACGGCATTGGCTTGGGCGGACGCGCCTTGATTTTGCGTGTCCGTTTTCACTTGCCAAAAGCTTGGAAGCCAGTGGTGGGCTATTTGGACTTGGAACGCAAAATGGCCGAGACGGGCATTGCAAACCCTAGCGCGCAACACATCTTTGATTGGGTCTGTGAAATTCGCCGCCATAAATTACCCGATCCCAAAGTCTTGGGCAATGCCGGTAGCTTCTTTAAAAATCCCACCGTTTCGCCAGAGCAATGCGCCGACATCATTGCGCGCGACCCCAAGGTGGTTCACTACCCCATGCCCGATGGCAGCATCAAATTGGCTGCAGGTTGGCTCATTGATGCCTGCGGTTGGAAAGGGAAGAGCGTTGGCAATGCTGCTGTTTATGAAAAGCAAGCCTTGGTATTGGTCAACCGAGGTGGCGCTACCGGAGGCGAAGTGGTCACACTTGCCAAGGCCATACAGACCAGCGTTTACGAAAGATTCGGTATACGTTTAGAACC
>CAIODE010000356.1 GCA_903856875.1 uncultured Burkholderiales bacterium | reverse complement strand
ACCGTGTTGGTGGTTGCCTTGATTCAAAGCCGAACAGGTTTGCAAGGCGCCACAGTCGGCGGCTTTGTAGCGTTCATCACAGTCATGCTAATGCTTGTCTCTCCCATCAAGCGACTGGCCGATATAGCAACCCCCGTCACGCGAGGTTTGGCCGCGCTTGAGCGAGGTCTGCGCTTATTGGAAGAGGTTCAAGTTGAAGTTGATGGTCAGGCATATGCCCAAAAAGTTCAAAGTCAAAACACCGATTCACACCCAAGCATGGGACCCCGCATTGAGTTTCAAAATGTCCATGTTCAATATGCGGCCGATGCTTCGCCTGCCTTGAACAATTTAAGCTTGAGCATTCAGTCTGGTGAAACTGTGGCCTTTGTGGGCACCAGCGGCTCAGGCAAAACCACCTTGGTCAATTTGTTACCTCGGTTTGTACAGCCAAGTTCTGGACAAGTTGTGTTGCAGGGCACTGACATTCAAGATTGGCCACTCCAACAATTGCGTCAACAATTCGCCATGGTGAGTCAAGATGTGGTGATGCTGAACGACACCGTGGCCGCCAATATTGCATTGGGACAGGACCTTGATCGCGCCAAAATACAAACATGTTTGGCAGCGGCCAACCTTGACGAGCACGTAGGCAAACTTCCTCAAGGCATGGACACGGTGCTGGGACACAACGCCACCGAACTTTCAGGTGGGCAGCGACAGCGCTTGGCCATTGCTCGAGCACTTTATAAAAACGCACCCATCCTCATTTTGGACGAAGCCACATCCGCCTTGGACAATGAATCAGAACGTTGGGTGCAAGAGGCATTGCACAATCTGATGAAGGGCCGCACCACCTTGATCATTGCGCACCGACTCTCCACCATCGAACATGCCGACAGAGTGATCGTCATGTCCAACGGCGAAATTGTGGAGCAAGGCCGGCACGAAGAGCTTTTGAAGGCCGGTGGGGTTTATTCAAGGCTGCATCACAAAAGCGATGCCGCTTGAATCAAAGTAACACAATGTCGTATTGCTCTTGACCCATGGCGCTTTCGCTCTGGAGCGAAATGGGCTTGACAATGAAATCAGACAGCGCAGCAAGATGTTGGCTCTCTTCATCAAGCAACAACTCAATGACAGCAGGCGCGGCCACCACTCTAAACTCTCGCGGATTGAATTGACGCGCCTCGCGCAATATTTCACGCAAAATATCGTAAACAACCGTCCGGTTGGTTTTGACACTGCCTTTGCCGTCACAACTTGGACACGGTTCACACAGCATGTGCGACAAGGATTCACGTGTTCGCTTGCGCGTCATTTCCAACAAACCCAATTGCGAAAATCCGCCCGCCATGGTTTTGACGCGATCGCGGCTTAATTGTTTTTTGAACTCATCAAGCACAGCGGTTTGATGCTCCTCTCGGGACATGTCAATGAAGTCGACAATGATGATGCCACCCAAATTTCGCAAGCGAAGTTGCCGGGCAATGGCATGCGCTGCTTCTAGATTTGTTTTGAAGATGGTGTCATCAAAATTGCGTGCACCCACATAGCCACCTGTGTTCACATCCACGGTGGTCAGGGCTTCGGTTTGGTCAATGATGAGGTAGCCCCCCGACTTCAATTCAACCCGGCGTCCTAAAGCTTTGGCCACTTCCTCGTCGATTGAATACAAATCGAAAATAGGACGTTCACCTTTGTAGAGTTGAAGGCGCGCTGCAGAAGCCGGCATGAACTCTTTGGCAAAGGCGGACAAATGCTCAAATTGTTCTTTCGAGTCAATGCGAATGGTTTGCGTGCCTTCACCGACAAGATCTCGCAATACTCTTTGTAAAAGCGTGAGGTCTTGGTGCAGCAATGACTGCACCGGAAGCTTGACAGAGGCTTCTTTGATTCGCGCCCAAGTTT
>CAIODE010000355.1 GCA_903856875.1 uncultured Burkholderiales bacterium | reverse complement strand
TGTTAATTTCAATGCCACGCAAGCCTAAATTTTTAATCGCGTGCTTCAACTCTTTGACCGCCAAGCCAGCGTCTTGCAAGGGTACCGTTCCCAAACCAATGAGTCGGTCTGGATGCTGAGCTACGAGCTTCGCCATACCTTCGTTCACATCGCGTGCCAACTCAGCACCAAATGCGGGCTCGGCAAAATAGTAATACTGAAAAGGCGCGGGTGAGATGGCTTGAATGTCAACACCCATGCGGTCCATGTCTTGAATGCGCACAGAAACATCTGACAACATGGGCGCCCTGTCGCGCATTTGTTTGGCGTTGGTCTCGCGTGTGAGTTGGTTGGCAAAGATGTGCCCTACTTCTTGCTCAACTGGTTTTAAAACAGCCGCCTTTTGACCGACCGTGGGATTGAAGTAATGGCAATGCACATCCACGTTCAGATGGCCGTCTTTTCGCTTGGCCAACTTTTTAGTGGCCAAGGAAGTAAACATGCCTTTTGCACCTTTAGCCTCTTTGCCGTGGTTGTGATAGGGGTGCTTGCAAGTAGGCGCACAAGTGAAAATCATGAAAGTTCCTTGAAATTAAAAAATGAAATGAGATACGGCGCGCTTATCGGCCAATGGCTGCATTGACCCTAGGCATCACTTCAGTGGCAAAGAGTTCCATCGAGCGCTTGGCCAGGACGGGGTCCATCCAGTCATGGCCGGCATACAGCAGGTTGCCAAAATCACCCACGTGCTCGCGGAATGCCAAGATTTGATCCACCACTGAATTGACCGTGCCGGCCAACACCAATTTGTTGGTGACATAGTGCGGGGTGATCAAGGCATCGTCTATGTTTGGATCGGTTTTGAACAAGTTGCTGCGTCCACCGTTTAACAACTTACGCACCAATTGTTTAAAGTAAAAGTGATAGGGACCGCCCTCTTCCAAGGCATAGCTTTTAGCCGTGGCCTCGTCGTCTGCTACAAAAATACTTTTGGCAATGCGCCATTCATTGGGGTGAGCCACGGCGCCAATCTCTGCGCGGCCTTCAACGTATTTGGGCCAATGAGACTTCACCCACTCAGGCATTAGGAAGTTGGCTGAAATAGGCTGCCAACCGCGCTTGGCCATTTCGGTCACACCCTTTGAAAATGGGGCCACCGCCGTGCCCACAATGAGCGGGTGCGGTCTTTGGAAGGGCTTCATGATGAAGCCTTGTCCAATTTCTGGAATCATGGTTTTGCCCACCGACACTTTGAAAAATTCACCTTCAAAGTCATAGGGCGGGTCAGACTCCCAAATCTTCAAGACCATGTTGATGCCTTCCACAAACATGGCGTTGCGATCCTTGCCAAAATTGCCAAAGACCTCTGCATCCGACATCAAGCCACCCGGACTGACGCCCATGATGAACCGACCTTGAAGCATGTGGTCCATCATGGCAGCTTGGGCCGCTATGGCTGCCGGATGGGAGTTGGGCACGTTGATGGTGCCGGTACCCAGCATGATGTTTTTGGTATCAGAGATGAGGCTTGCCAAAAAAATCATAGAAGACGTAACGGTCTCTGCCGCATCTGTCACGTGTTCACCCACATAGGCTTCACTGAAACCCAATCGATCAGCCATGATGATGGCCTCTCTGTCTTCAGAAAGAGTTTCTCCAATGTTGCGTCCGGGTGGATGCAAAGGCATCATGAAGGTGCTGTATTTCATAGGTAATCCAAATTGATTCTTAATTTTTAATTGCTGAGCAAGGCTTCTGCGACCTGCATGTAATTGCCCTGACAAAACAGCAAGGGCGTCTTGTTTGTATAAACATAATTCTCAACTTGTCCTAAAAACAAGACATGATCACCCACCACCGTTCGCTGAATGGTTTTGCATTCAAAGGTGGCCACACAATTTTGAATCACAGGCACTCCCCCCAGGCCCTCGATGAACTCAACGCCTGCAAACTTGTCTTCAAGGTTTTTTGAGAATTGCTTTGACAAGTCCATTTGTTGAAGCGCTAAAACATTGATGACAAAGCGACCTGTTTCATCAAACACCTCCAAGCTGGGTGAAGTTGAAACCAAGCTCCACAACACAATGGGCGGCTCCAAGGACACTGAGCTGAAAGAGTTGGCAGTGACGCCTACAAAACGTGATTGAGAGTTGCCAGAGGTGACCACCGTGACGCCGGTGCCAAAACTGCCCAAGGCATTGCGCAAATCGCGCTTATCCCAGCTTGTGTTGCTTTTTGTATTCATCTGAAGACTTTACGGGCTGACAGAGCGTCAACTCGTCAGGAGTTTCCCTTAAAAATTTGGATATCGTGCCCTAATTAAATCGCCATAGACGGTATGACCACAGACTCTACCTGGCGCGAAGTGACCGACTTCATAATGGCCTCTAAGGCTGCCACATTGGCCAACATTTCAGTATGGCTCACAGGGTAAGGCTGCTCACCCCGAATGGCTTTGGCAAATGCTTCTAAATTGGAAAGCACGCTGGGGAATTTTTCAGCAAAACTCACCACGGGCTCTTGGCCTTGCATGACGCGCTTGATGTCCCAGCCCGCTGGACTCTCGGGGTGCTTGCGGTCTCGAATTTCGACCCAGCCTTTAGAGCCATAGACAGCGAAACGACCTTCAAAGGGGGTGGCCAACATGGCACTGATGAGGGCATTGGCGCCCCCCGAAAAGCCTAACATGATGCCCAGCGTGTCGCCGTTTTCAAAGTACGAACCACGCGTTGCCAAGCGCGCCCAAACCGATTCGGCAGGTCCCAAAACCGCAATGGCCAAATCAACCAAATGAATGCCCGTTGCAGTGAGTGGGCCCACAGGGGCATGCTGGTTTGAAAGACGCCAATTGTCTTTGGGCAAAGCAAAAAACTTGTCTTGGCTAAAGTTGGCTTCAATTTGCAAGATGGTGCCAAGCACCCCAGCTTGAATGTCTTGGCGCAGTTCGATGATGGTGGGCTCAAATCGACGTTCATGGCCAATGCCCAAGACACGATGGTGCTTGACACAAGTGGCAATGGCTTTTTGCGCATCAAGAAAGGTGAGGCACAAAGGCTTTTCACAAAACACATGTTTGCCGGCTTGCGCTGCAGCCACAATTTGATCGGCGTGTTGCTGATGGGGCGTGCACAAAATGACCGCTTCCATGTTCTGAATTTGCAAAAATGCATCGAAGTCTGAAAGGATTTGTACACCCTTCAAAAGCTCATCATGGCTCATCTGTGTTCGCAGATCGGCATCGAGTTCCACCACCGCCACCAAATTCAAAAGGCCAGACGTTGATATTTGTTTGGCAATGGTCTTGCCCCACCAGCCATAACCGACCAAGCCTATTTGAACGGGCACCGAAGTCGTTGGAGTATTGAAAGATGCAGTAGCCATAAAAACGCCTTTAACTGACAACAAGGTCAATGAATAAATTAAGTTGCGCTGATGGATGCAGACTTGATGGCACCCACAGCCTGAAATAAATTGCGAATGACATCGAGTTCCATATTGCGAACAATGAAAACCAAGCGTGAATCTTTGTCGTCACTGGGCCAACGATCCATTTTCACAGGTGTGTCAATAATATGTTGCACACCCTGAATCACCACAGGCTCACCCGCAACGTTGACGATGCCCTTCAGGCGAAGCAGATCAGGCCCCCGCAAAGTGGTCAACAGCTCAAGGGCCGATGAAAAAGAGAGCCACTCAAAGGGCTCCGTGAATCGCAAAGACAAGGTCTTCACGGCACTGTTGTGCGTCGCAGATCTTTGGCCCAAATACCGGCCTGTGCCAGTGACATCTGCCGAAACAGCGTCATCCGTCAGCGCTTCACCCAAAAACTGCAAAGTTTTTAGACTTGCACGCGAAGACGACAAACCTAAATCGATCAAGCTTTGAGGGTCGACTTCTCCTTGCCGAATGAACTCAATGGGCGATTGTGAATTGAGTTGCCGAATTCGCCCACACAATGTTTCCAAATGGCCAAGCGTGACCAGATCAGTTTTGGTCACCAACAGTTTGTCGGCAATGGCTATTTGCTTAACCGCCTCTGTTTGCTGGTCAATTTGACCTACGCCATGCAAGCCATCGACCAAGGTAATCAGCCCATCTAGGCGGTAGTGGGCGGCCAGCAAAGTGTCACTGGCCAATGTTTGAACCACTGGCGCAGGATCTGCCAAGCCTGTTGTTTCGACAATGACGCGGTCAAAGTCAAAGACCTCGCCCACGCGGCGTTGTGCAAAGAGGTCACGCAGGGTTTCTTGTAAATCGGTTCGCACTGAACAGCAAATGCAGCCATTGGCCAACAACGTGATATTTTCTGAAGACAGGGTGACCAAGTCGTGGTCAATGCCAATTTCACCAATCTCATTGATGACCACGGCCACACGCCGCATACCGGGGTGCAACAACAGCTTAGAAATGAGGGTGGTTTTACCGCTGCCAAGAAACCCCGTGACCAAGGTCACTGGTATCTTGCCCGCCAACGCATCGCGCGACCAAGTCACTGCAGCTTCACTTTAAATGTTCATTTCAAGAATGTACAAGCCGCCTGTGAAGCGGTCTACGGTGTAGACAATGCGTCGGTCATCGACATACACATCATTGAGCTGAATGGCCCCCGCTGGCGATAACTTGGGAGCACCCGGCACGAAGTAGGCAATTTCTTGCACTTGGTAGGGGTTGCTGGTGTCGTACACCCGCACACCGGCATTGAAGAAGGAACCCACAATGATGGTGTCAGATCTGAAGGATGTAGGGCCAGGCAAATTTTCGTGCAAGTTGTGCGCACCAAAACGTCCGCCGCGTTTTGCAAACGCGTCGTAAGGCGGCGCTGGAAATGTACCGATAGGCACGGGGTTGGCTTCGTTGCGCGAATCGACCACCCACACCAACTTGGGCCAATCGGCACCGTTGTCTTGCACGCACTCGTCGCTCACAATCCAAAGGCCTCGGTCAAACAGCGGCAACACCGTGTGCGTAAAACCATTGAAAGGCGGCGAATGGTTCCACTGTGAAACCACCTTGATGTTTTTCATGTCCGAGATGTCTAACACCACGGCGCCGCCATCGATGTAACCAATGAAGGCGCGGTTGGGCTGCTCTGGAAACACATTGGTATTGTGTGTTCGAAAGCCGGTGTCAAACTGCGCCGGCAAGCGCGGTGGCGGTGGCGCTTCATCGCCTTCACGGGTGCCGGGGTACCACCAGCGCCCTACTTCCACAGGCTTTTTGGGGTCGATGATGTCAATGATCCGATAGAACTGATCGTCTAAAGGATTGCGCGGCTGAAAGTCAGAGGCACCCGAGGACATGTGAACATAGCGGCCATCGACAAACCACACAGCATGCACGCCGCGAGAATAAGGGCCAGAGCAGTCAAAATGAGAAAGCAAGCGCGGTGTTTCGGGCTGGCTTACATCAAAAATATCGATGCCTGCAGGCTTGATTCCCACCGTTGTGGCTTGGTACGCCACCACCATGATGTTGCCCACCACGTCTAAAGAGTTAGAGCGCAGCTTCATGTGCGGCAACTCAGTTTGCACAATGAGCTTGGGATTTCGGGGGT
>CAIODE010000354.1 GCA_903856875.1 uncultured Burkholderiales bacterium | reverse complement strand
GCGCCATCATGCACTTCACCAATTTTGTGATTCACACCGGTGTAAAAAAGAATACGCTCGGTGGTCGTGGTTTTTCCTGCGTCAATGTGCGCGGAAATACCGATATTGCGATAGCGCTCGATGGGAGTTATGCGAGCCATGATCAACCTCTTGGAATTCAGTTAAAACAAAAAAAACAAATGCCCTGCAGGGTCTCTGCAGGGCTTTGCGGTCGGTTGGCAACGCAGCGCAAGGCCGCGCGACAACCTCTGGAATTTAGAAGCGGAAGTGTGAGAAGGCTTTGTTGGCTTCAGCCATACGGTGCACTTCATCACGCTTTTTCATCGCGCCGCCGCGGCCTTCATTGGCCTCGAGCAACTCGTTGGCCAAACGCAAAGCCATGGATTTTTCACCACGCTTGCGGGCCGCTTCTTTGATCCAACGCATGGACAAAGCCAAGCGACGGATAGGGCGAACTTCAACGGGCACCTGATAGTTGGCACCACCCACGCGGCGGGATTTAACTTCCACCATGGGCTTGACGTTGTTGATGGCGATTGAGAAAAGTTCAACGGGGTCTTTGCCCGTTTTCTTTTCCATGTTTTCCAAAGCACCATAAATGATGCGCTCGGCAACCGCTTTTTTGCCGCCTTCCATGATCACATTCATGAATTTGGAAAGCTCGACATTACCGAACTTGGGATCCGGCAGGATTTCACGTTTAGGGACTTCACGACGACGTGGCATATTTCACCTCTTTGCTTCAGTTTGATGGCTGGACGTCCGATCCAGACACCCCGCAAATTCATTTTGAACTTGCACTTACTCGACTCCAACAGGGAGTCACTTCGTTGAACCGGCTCGTCTAAAAACCAGAACAACACCTTTTTTGAAAGCTAACTTAAGCTTTCTTCGGGCGCTTAGCGCCATATTTAGAACGCGATTGCTTGCGGTCTTTCACACCTTGCAAATCGAGTGAACCACGCACGATGTGATAACGCACACCAGGCAAGTCTTTCACACGACCACCACGAACCAAAACCACGGAGTGTTCCTGCAAATTGTGGCCTTCACCACCGATGTAGGAGATCACCTCGAAGCCATTGGTCAAGCGCACTTTGGCAACTTTACGCAGAGCAGAGTTAGGTTTTTTAGGCGTCGTGGTGTACACACGGGTGCACACACCGCGGCGCTGCGGAGAGTTTTGCATCGCAGGGCTTTTTGACTTGGTCTTTTCGACCTCGCGCCCCTGACGCACCAATTGATTGATGGTTGGCATTTAAAAAAACGTCCCTAAACGTTTGGAATGAACAAAAGAATCTTCTCCGCTCCAAATGCGGAAAAGCCTTCTAGTATAGCGCTCTAACATGAACAAGGCAAAAAATTATTCTGCCGGACTCTCTAGATCAAAGTTTGCAAGTACCAACTTTTCTTACTTGATCCATAAACGCAAAGCATCCCAAGCGCGGCCCAACACGCCCGCCTGCTCCACAGCGTCCAAGGCCTGCAAAGGCATGTCAACCCAGAGTTGCTCGCCTCGGAACACTTTGAGGCTACCGATGGTCTGACCCTTGGCAACTGGCGCCACCAACGGATCTGGTCGGGCCAGTTGGGTTTTGATTTGGGCAGCAGAGCCTGTCGGAACGGCTACCACCAACGCATCGGAGCGACCCAATTTGACCGTGGAAGCCTTGCCTTTCCAAATTGCGGGCGTTGCCACGGCTTGGCCGGCATCAAACAATTTAACCGCCTCGAACGCGGTGTAGCCCCAGTTAAGAAGTTTTTGCGCTTCGTTGGCGCGTGCAGTTTCGCTACTGGTACCAAGCACAATGGCCATCAAACGGCGTGGGCCCACATTGGGAAAATCACGTTTGGCCGTTGCCACCAAGCAATACCCTGCAGCGTTCGTGTGGCCGGTTTTCAAACCATCCACAGTGGGGTCTTTGAAAAGCAGCAAGTTGCGATTGTTGTCATTGGCTGCTGGTGTGCCTGGGTAGCGGTATTTTTTAATGGCATAAGTTCCGACATATTCGGGAAAGTCATGCATCAAGCGCGTGGCCAAAGTCGCCAAGTCGCGCGCTGTTGTGGTGTGGCCGGCTTCAGTCAAACCTTCAGGATTTTTGTAACTGGTGCTGTTCATCCCTAGCACCTTGGCTTGCTCGTTCATCATCTGAACAAAGCGGTCGGCCGTGCCGCCTACACCTTCGGCCAGCGCCATGGTGGCGTCATTGCCAGATTGAACAATCATGCCCTTGATCAAGTCTTCAACCGGCACCTTCATTTTGGGGTCAATGAACATGCGCGATCCCGGCATCTTCCAAGCGCGCTCGCTCACACCGAATGTTTGTTTCATGTCGATTTTTTTCGACTTCAGGGCATCAAACACCAAATAAGCGCTCATGAGCTTGGTCAGTGAGGCCGGCTCCAAGGGCATGTCCAGTTCGCGCGAGGCCAAGATTTGATTGGCCGTCACATCCAGCAAGAGATAGGCCTTCGCCGCAATTTCAGGCGCTTCAGGCGCAGGGCTCTGAGCGTGCGCATGCAAGGGCGCCAACGCGAACGCAATTGCCGAAAGAATGAAAGCAAGCACCGGACACATGGCGTTTCGGCAAAATTTAGAAAACAACAGAGTCATGGTGGCATTTTTTAAGCAATCAAGTCCGCAGGTGGCGGCTGATCAAGGTTCGAAGCAAGGGCAATTGTCCGTGAAAGAAATGTTCAACCCCAGGAATGACCGTGACGGGCAGGGACTGCGGCCGAGCCCAATCAAGCACGCTGGCCAAGGGTACGGTGTCGTCCAATTCGCCATGCACAACCAAGGTTTTGTCGTGCAACTCAGCAGGTACTGGCGCCACCTGAAAGCGCGATGCAGCGGTGCCTATGAAGACCAATTTTTCGAGATTGTTGGAGGGCGAAAGACGGGCAACAGCTTGACTGGTCACGTAAGCACCAAATGAAAATCCAGCAAGGGCCATGGGCTGAGCCGCTTCACACGTGGCCTCAATCATGCTGATCAGGTCGTCTACCTCACCGCGGCCTTCGTCATAGGCGCCTTCACTTGCACCCACACCCCGAAAATTAAAACGAATGGCGCGCCAGCCATTTTGGACAAAGGCCTTGGCCAGCGTTTGAACCACTTTGTTTTGCATCGTGCCGCCAAACAAAGGGTGTGGATGCGAAATGACAACCGTCCCCTTAAAAGCGCCGCCCTCTGGCACGTCACACAAACCCTCCAAAATACCTGACGGCCCTTGAAGTTGCATGGTCTGCGTTGCGGAATTCATCAGCGCCCGACTTCAGGCGGCATGATCAATCGGGTGACGGGTTGACCATTCTTCAAGTGACTTTCAACGATTTCATCGATGTCAGAGTTGTCGACAAAGCTGTACCAAGTTCCCTCTGGATAAACCACAGCAACTGGCCCACCCGCGCAACGGTCTAGACACCCCGCTTTGTTCACCCGCACTTGACCCGGGCCAGAAAGTCCGAGACTTTTAATGCGCGCTTTGCAATGGTCAAAGGCCGCTTGGGCACCTTGCTGTGAACAACAAGCTTCGCCATTTTTTCTTTCATTCAAGCAGAAAAATACATGGCGTTCGTAATATGGCTTGTCGGTCGATGTTGTTTGCACAAGATCTGATGGGGCGGGTTGGATATCACTCATCCTTCCATTTTAGTGGGGCGAGCGGCAGACAAGCAGCGCATCAAATAAACCAGCAAAGCAAAGGGCCATAACCACCCTAGCCACTGAATCAGGCCATGGAAGCGAATGAATTGCCCTTGCTCCCAATTTTGCAAGGTCAAGGCAAAGTAAGCGTTTGCTGAGGCATTGTTTAGCAGGGTAAGTTGTAAAACCAGCCCCACCAAGGCCAAGACTTGCAGTGTTTTTTCTGTTCGCCACATCATGGGCCAAGCCACAATGGCAGCAAGCACCAGTGCCAGCTGCACAGGCGCATTCAACCAATCCCAGGCATGTGAAGGGCCATAAGTCAAAGCAGCCGACAAGGCCGTGAACAACAAGCCGCAAGCTGTCAAGACAAACCAAGCCACTGCTTTTTGGTGCAGGCGCCGAATTAAGCTATACGCCAACAGGCATGGGAGCAATTGGCCAAGGCTGACACACAAAATCTCATAGACCGGCAGCAGGGGTTGCAATTCAACTTCCCGCACTGGCAGCCAATCTAGCCACGGCGTTTCTTGCAGCATCAAGGCCAGTGCATCTTCTGCGCGCTCTAAAACCTGACCCAAGCCCATTGGAATTGGCGCAGGAAAAAGCAAAGCAATGGGCCACAGTGCAAGCAACACCAAGGAGCCTTGAGCGTTTGCATCAAACCAATTCGCTCTAAAACGACTCCAGCGATCTAAAAATCCAAATCGCTCCAATGTCCAAGCTGCGCCTGCGCCCGCCAAAGTGCCAGCGCTGTTCAAGCCCCAATCCACATTGGAGGGAACCCGTGCTGGCAAAAAGAGCTGCAAGCTTTCCATGCCAAGCGCAAGCAGAGAGCCCATGACCAAGGTCAAGCCCACGGCCGGCAAGTGCCTGGCACTTCGTTGCAGCGCCAATGCCACGATAAAGCCTAAAGGGGCATATCCCAATACGTTAGAAAGAACGTCAAAGCCTGTCCAATATTGGGGCCAAGGTGCCCACAAAAATGCCGTCCAATCGACTCCTTGTGAGCGCCAGTTTTCGAAGGGATACAGGCTGGCATAAATGATCAATGCGGCATAGATTGCTGCCAAAGGCCATGCCGCTGTCTTTTTGATCATGATGGATGGATTGGCTTAAAAAGGTTTCACAACCACCAAGATGACGACCGCCACCAGCATCAAGACGGGCGCCTCATTGAACCAGCGGAACCAAACATGGCTGTGCGTGTTTTGGTGGGCCTCAAATTTTTTCAAAATTCGGTCGCATGAATGGTGGTAGCCCACAATCAAGAGCACCAAGCTTAATTTGGCATGCATCCAAGCATTGTCCGGCCCCCAACCAATGCCAACCCCCCACCATAGCCAAACGCCCAAGGCAATGGCCGGCACCGACAGCAGGGTGGTGAACCTCAAAAGTTTTCTGGCCATGAGCAAGAGCCTGGCGCGCTCGGCCTCAGAGGCATCTGGCACCATGGCCAAATTGACAAATATTCGGGGCAAGTAAAACAGGCCGGCAAACCAGCTGGCCACGAAAACGATGTGAAAGGCTTTGATCCAGAGCATGCCCTGAGTGTAGCCCCGTCGGTTAATTGGGCACAAGTTGGCTAACTGGATGAGACTTAAATTTCTTAGCAAGGATTACCCTGAAATATGTCCAATGTGGCAAAGATCAGGCACAATTTTCAAATGACACTGATACACACCCCCTACCCCTTAAGTCGCCCACGCCGTCTACGTCGCACCGATTATTCGCGGCGTTTGGTTCGTGAACATCAACTCACTGCCGATGATCTGATTTATCCCGTCTTTGTCTTAGACGGCAAGAATCAACGCCAGGCCGTTGGGTCCATGCCTGGCGTCGAGCGCTTGAGTTTGGATTTGTTAATGCCCGTCGCAGAAGACTGCGTGAAATTAGGCATTCCTGTCATGGCCCTTTTCCCCGTCATCGACAGTTCATTGAAAGACCCCTATGGCAACGAAGCACTGAACCCAGAGGGTTTGGTACCTACCGTGGTTCGCGCTCTGAAAAAGAACTTTCCCGATCTGGGCATCATGACCGACGTGGCCTTAGATCCGTTCACCAGCCACGGACAAGATGGCTGGCTAGACGATGATGGCTACATCTTGAACGACCTGACGCTGGCGCAATTGGTCAAGCAAGCCATGGTTCAGGCCGATGCCGGCGTTGACATGGTGGCCCCCAGCGACATGATGGATGGCCGCATTGGCGCTATTCGGCAGGCGCTAGAACACACAGGTCATGTGCACACGCAAATCATGGCTTACAGCGCCAAATACGCCAGCTCTTTTTACGGCCCCTTCCGCGACGCCGTGGGTTCTGCAGCCAATCTTGGCAAGGGC
>CAIODE010000353.1 GCA_903856875.1 uncultured Burkholderiales bacterium | reverse complement strand
TGGCAGGTATTCGCCCTGTGGTTGAAATGCGCGTCATTGATTTTGCCTTGTGTGCCATGGACGAGATCGTCAATCAAGCCGCCAAGAACCGCTACATGTTTGGCGGACAAGGCCGTGTATCCTTGGTAGCGCGCATGCCCATTGGAATTTGGTCGGCATCCGCTGCGCAACACTCCCAATCATTGGAAGCTTGGTTTGCTCACATGCCAGGTTTGGTTGTGGTTGCACCCGCTACCCCTGCAGACAACTACGGTCTGCTGAAGTCGTCACTGGCTTCAGGCGACCCCATCATTTACATGGAGCACAAAGAACTTTGGGGACTTCAGGGCGAAGTTGACACGGCCATAGAAGTGCCCCTTGGAAAGGGTAAAAAACTGGCTCAAGGAAATGACCTGACCATCGTCACATGGTCCCGCGGTGTGGGTGTGTGTCAGCAAGCCTTGGCCGATGGCGCTTTTGGCAAGCTCAAGCCCGATGTGATCGACCTGCGCTCTATTTGGCCTTGGGACAAAGAAATGGTGTTTGAGTCTGCCGCCAGAACCGGTCGCTTGCTGGTAGTGCACGAAGCCATTCAAGTGGCTGGCTTTGGCGCCGAGGTGGCAGCTGCAACAGCTGAGGCCACTGGCTGCAAAATTAAAAGGCTAGGTGCGCCGCGCATTCCAGTGGGCTACGCCCAAATTCTGGAAAACGAGTCACGCCTCAGTGTGGATAAAGTGGTCACTGCTGCAAACTCTCTGTTCAAGGCCTAAAAGTTCAGTTAGGATTTAATTGACTTCAATTCAGCATTAATTCAAGTTCTAGCTTGAAAAATTTAAAGGAGATTTCATGAGTGATTTCAATACGGGCATCAAACGCCGCACCTTTGTGAGCGCATTGTCTGCCACCGCTATTCCTGCTGCCATCACTGGAGCACCTGCTTTCGCGCAGACGGGCACCATTACCCTGAAGTGGGCCAACAATATCCCCGTTACTCACCCATCCAACATTCGCATCAAAGAAGCAACCGATGCCATTCGTCAAGAAACCGGTGGCAAAGTTGACATTCAAATTTTTCCCAACAACCAGCTGGGTGGCGACACAGACATGTTGTCGCAAGTACGCTCTGGTGCTATCGACATCTTCCCGCTGTCTGGTTTGATCTTGCAAACCCTGGTGCCACTGGCTGGTATCAATGGTTTGGCATTTGCATTCAAAGATTACCCTACCGTGTGGGCCGCCATGGACGGCGATCTAGGCGCCTATGTTCGCGCTCAAATTGCCAAAGTCAATTTGCACACCTTTGACAAAATTTTAGACAATGGCTTCCGCAACACCACATCCTCTACCAAGCCCATCGTCACAGCGGAAGACTTGCGCGGCTTCAAAATTCGCGTGCCCATTAGCCCTTTGTGGACTTCCATGTACAAGGCCTTTGGCTCTGCGCCTACCGGTATTAACTTTGCCGAGGTGTACTCTGCGCTCCAAACCAAGGTGGTAGAGGGTCAAGAAAACCCATTGGCCATCATTGAAATTGCCAAGCTTTACGAAGTGCAAAAGTATTGCTCTATGACAGGTCACATGTGGGATGGTCAGTGGATCTTGGCCAACGGTAAGCGCTGGGCTAGCCTGCCT
>CAIODE010000352.1 GCA_903856875.1 uncultured Burkholderiales bacterium | reverse complement strand
GCCGGAGAAAAAGTCTTTTTGACTTTTGATTTTCACAGGGACACTCCTCCAAAAAGTTTGGGATGGCGGATTTTGTGCCCAAATACATCGCATCTGAATGTGGGTTTCACCTACACACAGGCAAATAAGCCACGCAAGTGCTTGGGTTAACCCTAGGTTTTTAGGGGGCTGGCAAAGGAATTTACGTCACCAAAGGTTTGAATGCCTTTAACCATTTGGTAGCTGGCAGCCCAAATCTGTTTTCAATGGCTTCTGCTTGCGCCAGCAAATGGTCTTTGTGAGGACGATTTGCTGTGCGTTGGGCCAAGATCACTGTGTTGCCCTCCCGGGTTGGCTTAAATGCCCACAAAGCTTCCTCACCGAAAGCTTCTGCCATTTTGGCCAAGCTCTTTTCATAGCTTGAAGTGCGGCCAAACAAATTGACAGTCATGGTGCCTTCATCGGTTAAGAGCGCTCGGCAGTTTTTGTAAAACGCAACATCGTCTAACACTGGCGCAGCAGCTTCATGGTCATAAAGGTCAACGTGCAATATATCGACGGTGCCTGACCATTCTTCACTTTGAATTTCCTTGGCCGCATCGGCAATGATCACCCGCATACGGGGGCCGTCTTCTGGTAATTTGAACCAGCCACGGCATGCATGTAAAACACCCGGATTGAGTTCTATGGCCGTACAAGTCCAGCGAAGCTTCTTGTAGCAAAACTTGGTCAGGCTAGCGGCGCCTAAACCCAATTGCATGGCATGCCGGCCGGCCACCGATGCACTCTTTAAAAACAGCAAGCCCACCATCATTCGCTGAATGTATTCAAGGTCCAAATCGAATGGCTCTTTGATCTTCATCGAACCCTGAATCCAGGGCGTCCCCAAATGCAAATAGCGTGACTCGCCATCTTCGGAGAAGTTCACTTCGGGAAGCTCAAGGGATTTGGATGAAGGTTTGCTCATAGGGTTTCGAAAAATTGAAGCTGTGGCAAAACACGCTGCGCATTCACAAGCGTTGCTTGGGCAATATCTGAAGCCGAGACACCTCGCAATGCCGCAAGAACAGCACCAATGCGCGGCAACTGAGCGGGCTCATTGCGCGATTGACTTGTTAGCGCTTGGGTCGATTGTCGTTCAGATTGTGTTTTGTAAATCCAGTGCGGCGGTATGTCGGGTGCATCAGTTTCTAGCACCAAGGCAGACAGAGGCAACTCCTTGGCCAAGCGCCTTAATTGCAAGGCTCGATCAAAAGTAAGCGCACCCCCAAAACCCAAAGCAAACCCCATTTCAATGAAGGTTTGGGCTTGCTGAAAACTGCCATTGAAAGCATGTGCAATGCCGCCCTGCACGGCAAAACGTCTGAGTCCCTTTAACAATTCATCGGCCGATTTGCGCACATGCAAAATCACAGGCAACTTGTACTTCTGCGCTATTTTCAATTGAGCGTGGTAGAAAAATTCTTGTTTCTCACGCATGGCGGGTTCACACAAAGCTGGTACGAAAAAATCCAACCCAATTTCTCCGAGCGATACCAAACGTGAATCTGTTCTTTGGCCATTGGCATCTTGCGCCAGCGCATTGTCAATGCACTGCGCCAAAAATGCCAGGTCTTGTTCTTGGGCCTGCGGCACATACAAAGGGTGGATGCCCAAGGCATAGGGCTGCTGAAATTCTTGGGCCAACTTTTGCAATGGTAAAAAATCTTTGGCTTGAACCGCTGGCATAACGCACCAAGCCACACCCTGTGCTTGTGCGTCTTGTATCACGGCACTGCGGTCTAAATCAAACTCAGGTGCGTCGATGTGGCAATGGCTGTCAATCCAGCGCATGCTCATGGTTGCAGCACGCCTTTGTCTAATCGAAGAACCCGACTACAACGCGCTGCAAGTTGCGGGTCGTGCGTGACCACCACAAACGCAGTGCCTTGTTTTTCTGCGCTGCTTAGCATCAGATCAAACACACTTTCTGCGGTGGCGCGGTCTAGGTTGCCAGTGGGTTCATCGGCCAACACACAAGCGGGCTGCGTGACCATGGCGCGTGCAATGGCCACCCGTTGACGCTCTCCCCCAGAAAGTTCTGCCGGACGGTGCAACGCACGATTTTCAAGTCCCACTTGCGCCAATCTTTCTAAGGCCATGGCGTTGGCGGCTTGCTTCAAGTCGCGGCGAATCCATAACGGCATGGCCACATTTTCTTGCGCTGTGAATTCAGGCAGCAGGTGGTGAAACTG
>CAIODE010000351.1 GCA_903856875.1 uncultured Burkholderiales bacterium | reverse complement strand
TCCATGGCATCGGGCCGCAGGTAAATGTTGATTTCTCTTCGGCTGCCACCCAATACATTGACAGCCCCCACCCCACGAACGTTCTCCAAACGCTTCTTGATGACTTGTTCAGAATAGTTGGTGAGCTCAACCAGGCTGGTGCGCTGGGTGTCATTTTGAGCATCGGGAAAAACCGCTAATGACCAAATAGCTTTGCTGGTAGGGTCAAATCGAATGACGCGAGGCTCTTTGACCTCATCGCGCAAAGTTGCGCGAATGCCGGCTACTTTTTCACGCACATCGTCAGCCGCTTTTCGGCCATCCATGTTGAGTTGAAACTCAATCACGACCACAGATTGATTTTCATAGCTGCGTGAGGTCAGGGCATTGATTCCTGCAATGGCATTAACGCCTTCTTCAATTTTTTTAGAAACTTCACTCTCAACAATTTCGGGCGATGCGCCTGGATATTCAGTCAGAACCACCACCACAGGAAAGTCGATGTTTGGAAATTGATCGACCTTCAATCGCTGAAACGCAAACAAGCCCATCACCACAAAGGCGAGCATGATCATGGTCGCGAAGACCGGATTCTTGAGACTGACTTTGGTAAACCACATGGACTAGGCTTATGGCTTTGTAGCTAGATTGGAAGTCGAGGTTTGGGGAGGTCGCGTCAACAGCGTGCCATCTCTGACGGCGCCAGCGCTGGGTGCCAGCAGCTGCGCACCTTCTTCGATTTCTTTCAAGGCCATTACAGCTTTGCCATTGACTTCACCTTTTGCGCCAAGTTCTACTTGCATGTGCATCACATTGCCATCGCGAATGGTTTGTACATAGGGTTTGGCTTTGTCAGATCGCACACTTTCAAGTGGGACGACAATGGCTTGAACTTTTTGGGTGCCTAGACTTCCTTGAACGAATACACCTTGGCGTAGCAGGGGATGAGATTGCAATCCTAAATAAATCAAAACGCTGCGGCTTCCTGTTTGTGTGCTTGGGTTGATTCTCAAAACTTTGGCTGAGACTTCTTCGGTTGTTCCCTCAACATTCAGTTTGGCAATCTGTCCAAGTTTCACATTCATGGCTTGCGCGGTAGTCAGGGTTGCTTCAAGTTCTAGTTGCGACAGATCAACGATTTCAATGATGCGTGCTTCGGGGGCGACGCGTTCTCCTGGTTGGGAAAACCGTTGGCTGACAAAGCCACTCAAGGGTGCTTTTAAAACGCTGTCATCCAATGCCTTGGTCGCCACATCTAGAGCCGATAGAGCCGCTTGAAAAGTAGCCTTGGCACCATTCAGATTGGCAATTGACGTATCCAAGGCTGTTTTGGAGATAAAGCCTTGATTGACCAGCGCATTGTTGTTGTCAAACTGTCTTTGCGCAACTTCAACTTGTGCGCGTGCAGCTTCTGCTTGCTGCTGATTTTGGCTTTGTCGCGCTAGGTATTCGGTGCTGTCGACCCGGGCCACAATTTGTCCGGCTTTCACAGCATCACCCTCGCGAGCCTCTAAAAACACCAATTCACCTGCAACGCGTGCTTTCACCATGGCGCTGCGAACGGCCTTGAGCGTGCCTGAAACTGGCAAGCCTTGGGTCATGGTCATTTTTTGAGCAATCGCAATGTCGCCATCTGCCAACTCGATGCTCAGAGGGCCCTTGCTTTGAAGGGTGGCGCTATCTGTTGAGCGCTTGCCTATCCAGCCTTTTTGAAAGCCTACAGTGATGAAGCCTGCTAACGCGATGAATGCGATGCCAAGGGTCAGTTTTTTTGAAATCAACATGCTTAGTTTGAATGAGAGAGTCCACGCACAAGGAGGTCGGCATGCTGTGCTATGAAATTTTCAGGGTTTGTTTCTTGGGAACCAGAAATACAAATGGCGTTGGCGTGTTTGGACATGATGAGAAACAGCATGGGTGCAATCACCACCATGGTGGTGTGTTCTGTGTTGAAGTTGAGAAACTCGCCCGTTGCCCGTCCTCGCTCAAGAATGTCCTTGAGCATTCGCGTTGCGGGGTCAATGACCTCTTCTTGGTAGAAGGCAGCCAAGTCAGGGAAGTGATTTCCTTCACTGATGATCAGTTTGGTAATGCCAGAGGCCTTGGTAGAGCCATACCTGCGCCACCACTCAAGCATCAATGTTTTGAGAAGCTCTGCGCTGCTGCCTTTGAAGTTGGCAACTTCCAAGGCACCTTCAGTGACTGTTTTCACCACATTTTCGCGAACCACTGCTTTGAACAACTCTTCTTTGCTAGGGAAGTACAAAAACAGGGTTCCCTTAGACACCCCCGCTTTGGCTGCAACTTCCTCTGACTTGGTCGCAGCAAAGCCTTTTTCAACAAATAAATCGAGCGCTGCTTCCAGCAATTCGCCTGGGCGTTGCTGTTTGCGACGTTCTCTTTTGGGTGTGAGGAGGGATTCAGACACGTTTAATGACTCGTTGGTTAGTAATGTAAGTCGAGGTCTAAGGAGAGTCAAGCTGTACTGATGGGTTTGCCGAAAAAAAAGACCGCACGAGCGGTCTTTTCCAGTTGGTGAGGTGAAAGCAAAGCTTAATAAAAAGCCTGCAAACCGGTCTGTGCGCGACCTAGGATCAGGGCATGCACATCGTGCGTGCCTTCATAGGTGTTGACAGTTTCCAAATTGATCATGTGGCGGATGACATGGTATTCATCGTGAATGCCATTGCCACCGTGCATGTCACGCGCCATGCGGGCCACGTCCAGGGCCTTGCCACAGCTGTTGCGCTTGATCAGGCTGATCATTTCTGGCACAGCTTGGCCTTCGTCCATGAGACGCCCTACGCGCAAGCAGCCTTGTAAACCCAAAGCGATTTCGGTTTGCATGTCGGCCAATTTTTTTTGAATCAATTGGTTTTGAGCCAGAGGGCGACCAAATTGCACGCGATCAAGGGTGTATTGGCGAGCACGGTGCCAGCAGTCTTCAGCAGCGCCCAAAGCGCCCCAAGAGATGCCATAACGCGCTTTGTTCAAGCAACCGAAGGGCCCCTTCAAACCAGACACGTTGGGCAACATGTTGGCTTCAGGCACAAACACATCGTCCATGACAATTTCGCCTGTGATGCTGGCGCGCAAGCTCATCTTGCCTTCAATCTTGGGCGCTGTCAGGCCTTTCATGCCTTTTTCCAGAATGAAACCGCGAATGGCGGATTGGCCATCGCCTTCGCTTTCCAGTTTGGCCCAGACCACAAACACATCTGCAATGGGTGCATTGGTGATCCACATTTTGGCGCCCTTCATAATGAAGCCACCGTCCACAGGTTTGGCGCGTGTGATCATGCTGGCAGGGTCGGATCCATGGTTGGGCTCTGTGAGACCAAAACAACCCACCCATTCGCCTGTGGCCAATTTAGGCAAGTATTTTTGGCGTTGTGCTTCTGAGCCATATTCGTGGATAGGGAACATGACCAAGGAGCTTTGAACGCTCATGGCACTGCGGTAGCCGCTGTCGACGCGTTCAACTTCGCGCGCCACCAAACCGTAGCTGACGTAGTTCAAGCCTGCGCATCCATAGCCATCGATGGTGGAGCCCAAAAAGCCCATGTTGCCGAATTCGTTCATGATTTCACGGTCGAATTTTTCATGGCGTGCCGCCATCAGCACGCGAGTCTGCAATTTTTCTTGGCAGAAATCATGGGCGGCATCGACGATGGCTCTCTCGTCATCGCTCAGTTGTGCGTTAAGCAGAAATGGGTCTTGCCACTGAAAAGAAGGCTTCATGATTTAAATCCGTCAACATCAAAGATAGTGTATTTTATCGCGATGCGAAATGTTCCATGAAGTTGTTCCATCATTAAACCTTCTGAACCAATGACAAGTGCCTGCTTCTAATTGGGGTTTTGGACATGCGGAAGGGATTTTGGGTCAAAATAGCGGTATGAAAATACCTTCTCATGTTGAAACTTTGGTCCTCGGGGGCGGTTGCTTCTGGTGCACCGAAGCTGTCTTTGTCCAGGTCAAAGGTGTCTTGGATGTTGAATCGGGCTATTGCAATGGCCAAACCCGCAATCCAACTTATGAGCAGGTTTGCTCGGGTCTGACGGGTCACAACGAGGTGGTGCTTCTTGTCTACGACCCCCAAGTCATCAGTACCAGGGTGTTGTTAGAAATTTTCTTTGTGATTCACGACCCCACCACCTTGAATCGCCAAGGCAATGACCGCGGTACACAATACAGAAGCGGCATCTACTTTACCAAGCCAGAGCAGGCCGAGGTGGCCAAGGCCATCATGGCCGAAATTGAAGCAGATCACATTTTTCAATCGCCGCTTGTGACCGAAGTCCTGAACTTGGACAACTACTCTGCTGCAGAGGACTATCACCAAGACTTCTTCGAGCGCAATCCAACACAAGGCTATTGCATGGCTGTGGCTGCACCAAAAGTTTGGAAGTTTAAAAAAACCTTTTCTGAATGGATGAAAGCGACGTGAAAATTCACGCCAAACTGCGATGGTTTTTGCAAGCACTGTTGATCAGTGCTGTGATGCTTGCGCCAGCTTGGGGGCAAATTCACAAAACCATTCACGGCTTCAATTTGAATGTTGATTCTGAACAAAGCCTTTTCAGTGAACACGCACAGGGCTCTGTTGTTTGCCAGGCGCTAGATCATTTGGGCTCTGGCGATACAGCGCAAGCGTTTGAATTTCAACTGCCTTCCATTGAGCCTGAAACCGATCTGAAATGGTTTTCCATCGCATCACGAGCCCAAACGCTCGCACATTCTTTTTCGGCACGCGCACCACCTGCTTTTCTTTGATGAATGTTAGACCTCGCTTGGCCTTTGGCACAAGCGTCTTTTCATTTTCAAAGGACAGTCATGTTTCAATTTTCTTCATTGAAAGGAACTTCTTTAGTTCCTAAAGGTATTTTCTATGGCTTGCCTGCAAGCGCTGTCTTGTTGGTCGTCAATGTTGGTTTCACTTCTAGCGCTGTGGCGCAGTCTGTTCAAGAAGTGGTGATTACCGGTAATCCCTTGTCCAAAATTCAAAATGCCAACAATGTCAGCAGTTTGTCGGGCATGGCACTGACGCAACAAGGGCAAAGTACTTTGGGCGAAACACTGAACAATTTGCCTGGCGTCAGCAGTACCTACTTCGGGCCGAACGCCAGCCGTCCTATTGTTCGCGGCTTAGACGGCGATCGAATCAGGGTACTTAGTAACAGCGGCGCCAGCATGGATGTTTCATCCCTTAGTTATGACCATGCTGTGCCAATGGATGTGCTCAGCACAGAACGCATTGAAGTCTTGCGAGGGCCGGCGTCTTTGCAATACGGTGGTAGCGCTATTGGCGGCGTAGTCAACATCATTGACAACCGCATTCCTCGCAAGCCTATGGACGGTGTCTTGGGCAAGGCGCAGCTACAAACGTCGACAGGTAACCATGAGCGAAGCAAAGGTGCATTGCTGGAAGCCGGTCAAGGCACTTGGGTTTTTCACGCAGATGCATTTGAGCGACAAACAGGTGATGTGAAGGTGCCTCAAGCATTGGCGTGCTCTAAGCCAGGGGCTCCTGCACTTTCTAACCGCATCTGCAATTCAGCAAGCGCTTCTGAAGGAGGTGCATTGGGTGCCAGTGTGTTTTTGGACAGGGGCTATTTGGGTTTTTCCATCAACAGCTATCTAAGCCGGTATGGCACTGTGGCTCAAGACCAAGTCACCATTGGCATGAAGTCTGAGCGTGCAGCACTGGAAGGTGAGTGGCGTCTTGACTCTGAGGTATTAGAAAATTTGAATTTCCAGGCCAGTCAAACCAATTACAAACACACAGAGTTTGATGCAGGGCAAGCTGGAACAGTCTTTGCCAATCAAGGCCATGATATTCGTGTGCAGGCACGTCACAAAGCATTTCGAACAGGCCTTGGCGCATGGGAAGGCGTTTGGGGTTGGCAATCAGAGCAAGCTCAATTTTCAGCAGACGGTGCTGAAGCCTTTGCACCCTTTAGCAAAACTCACACTCAAGCATTGTTTGCCATTGAAGAATTCGCTTTAGGCAAAGCCAGTTTCAATGTGGGATTGCGCAAAGAGCAGGTGTCTGTTGAGTCGCTAGGAAATCCTGACCCCACAGTCGATCGTTTTGAAATGGGTTCGCGCCAATTTGCACCGCAAAGTTTGGCAGCCTCTACGGCATGGCAATTCACGCCACAGTGGCGATTAAGCGCCAATGGTTCGCGCACAGAACGGGCACCCAAAGACTACGAGTTGTTTGCCAATGGCCCGCACATTGCCACGGCTGCTTGGGAGAAGGGTAACTCACGTCTAGGTTTGGAAAAAGCAAACAGTGTGGATGTGTCTGCAAGGTGGCAGCAGGCTGCGCATCAGTTTCAGGTCTCCCTGTTTCAAAGTCGTTTTGCTAACTTCATTGGTTTGATGGGGACGCAAAACATCCAAGAAGAATTACCTGTTCAAACGTACCAAGGTGTTCGCGCAAAGTTTTCGGGCATGGAAGCATCTGGGCAGTGGCGTTTGATGCAGGGTTCCGGCACGCTGGATTTGGCGCTAAAGGCTGATTCAGTCAGAGCGCAAAATTTGAGCACCAATGAACCCTTGCCTCGCATTTCCCCATTCAGGTGGGGTAGCAGTTTGATTCACAGCTCAGGGCCATGGAGCGCGCGCTTAGGATTTGACAGGTATTCGGCTCAGGACCGCGTGCCAGTGGGCAGTGCTTTGACAGCGGCCTATACCTTGTGGCATGGCAATTTGAACTACAAGCAAAACGTTTCTGGCACGACACTCAATTGGTTTGCAAAACTAGACAACCTGAGAAATCAATGGGCCTACAGCGCCACCTCTATCTTGACATCTACAGCCCCTGGCAAATCACCTTTGCCTGGGCGAAGTTTGAAGTTGGGTGTGGTTGCTGCTTTTTAAGGTGCCAATCGTTCGCGAAGCCAATCGCCATCGTTGAAGCGATAACGCAATCGATCGTGCAGGCGACTTTTGCGTCCCTGCCAAAACTGCCATTCATCTGGCACCAGACGATAACCCCCCCAATGCGGTGGACGCGGTGGGTTCAACATGAATTGGGCCGCGTACTTGGCAGCGTTGGTGATCAGCACGGTTCTGCCATCGATCACTTGGCTTTGCGGGGAGGCCCAAGCGCCAATGCGAGAGTCAAGAGGGCGGCTGTGAAAGTAGGCATCACTTTCTGAGTCGCTGATTTTTTCCATTCGGCCTTCAATGCGCACCACACGTTCTAGTTCAACCCAGTGAAATTGCAAAGCCGCAAAGGGATTGCCTGCCAACTCTTGTCCTTTGCGGCTGTCGTAGTTGGTGTACCAAACAATGCCGCGTTCGTCGTAGCCTTTGATAAGAACCACCCGTGTGCTGGGGCGCATGTTGCTGGCCACGGTGGCCACGGTCATGGCATTGGGCTCGGGCACTTCTGAGTGAATGGCTTCGTTCAACCAGCGTTCAAATTGTTTGAGCGGGTCTGAGGCTGAAGCGTCTTCACTCAGCTCAGCTTTTTCATAACTCTTGCGTAAATCGGCGATGTTCATTTTCAGTCCTGGGCATACTGCAAGAT